>JBFWQN010000194.1:0-8907 GCA_050249405.1 Hyphomicrobiaceae bacterium
GAGCCCACGATCGCCTTCGAGGTCGACAGCGTCACCTTCGATATCTGGATGCGGGGCGGCTCGAAGGTCGCCCTGCAGTACTTCGAAGGCGTGACGGAGGCGACCGTCGCCGTCCTGCGCAAGGCGCGCGCCCCTCTGGCACGGCTCGCGCCCGATGCGGCCCTTCCGCCCCCCGAGCACGCGGCTGCCAACTAGACCACCGGAGCCCCCAGATGTGCCGTGTGCTGATGTACAAGGGCGAGCCGGTGTCGCTCGACCACCTTCTCTACCTGCCGAACAACTCGCTCATCCGGCAGGCCTATCAGCCCCAGATGCTGGAGATGCTGAGCCTCGCCGGCTTCGGCATGCTGGCCTGGGACCGGGACTCGCGCCGGTCCGAGCTGCCCTACGTCTACCGCTCCACGGCCATTCCGCTCTTCGATGCCAACCTGAAGGCGCTGGCCCGCAAGCTCGAGGTCTCGACGCTCGTCGCGCACGTGCGCGGCATCGAGCATGAGCAGGGCGCGGTGGTCGGCCCCGACAATCTCCACCCGTTCCAGTTTCCAGGCCATGCGCTGGCATTGGCCCACAACGGCTATCTCGCCGGCTTCGAGCGCATGCGGTTCGCGCTGCTCGCCCATATCGAGCCGGAGATCGCCCGCCTCATTCGGGGGAATGTCGATTCCGAATGGATCTACGCGCTGTTTCTATCGCAGCTCGGCGACCCGAAAGCGCGGGCCGAGCCCGACGAGATCGTGTCGGCGGTGGAGCGCACGCTGAAGATCCTGCGCGAGGTGCGCCATACCCACGGCATCGCCGTCTCGTCGCCGCTCAATTTGTTCATCACCGACGGACGCACCGTCGCGGCCGTCCGCTTCACCTTCGATTTCGGCTGCTTCGACACTGCCGACGTCGAGGCGATCCGCGCCCGCAACCACGCCTATCTCGGAGCCTGGTACACCAAGGGCGCCTCGTATGCGCTTCGCGACGGCGAGTGGAAGATGTCGGAATCCTCCCGCGGCACACCCTCGTCGCTCATCGTGTCGTCCGAGCCCCTGACACGCGACACCTCCACCTGGCTCGAGGTCCCCGAGTACAGCGCCTACGTCGCCACCGACACTGACGGCACCCTCCAGGACGGCGTGAAGTTTCTCGACGCCTGAGCAGGCGCCGTGCCGGGCCGGCGCTGCTGCGTACAGCAATCCGCAAACCGGCTTCGCGCCGCAGAGCGGCCAGAGTGAGCGAGCCCCTGCCCGCATCGCCCCCCCCCCGCACGAAGTCGCAATTATACACAAGCGGACATTCGATGGTGCGGAGCGAACGCAAGCACCAACCATCCGATCATGTCTGCACTTCAAACCATTTCTTCGCATCGCAACCGCATACAAATACGATCTTGATGCCATTTGCCTCAATTATCTGCCTCTTCTCAAGCCAATCCGTATCAACCGCGTTGTAGACTTTCGCATTTGCTTTGATTGCGACAGCGGCAAATTTTCGATCGCTCGGGTCGAAATTTGAATCAATAATCGCTTGAGGTAAGTCTTCATACTCTCCATCGGCGCGCATTTCCAAGTTGACCCTCACCACTCGATCAGGATGACTATTAATAACTTCGCGATAGAACATATCCCCCACTCCGGGTTGCCCTCGGGGGTTCAAGTAACGGCGATACTCCTCTTGAATCGCGCCGCTGCTGTCCATGAAAATCTTTCCCTTCGACAACGCATTCCGCAGGGTTTCCACCGCTGCTATTCGACAGTCAACGCTCACGTTCTTCTCGTTGCCATTCGCAACAATCGGTACGTTGGTATCAATCACATATTTCGCCATTCAGTCGGCCTTCCGACGCTTCAACCGTGCCAATTCGGCCAGCGCAGTTTCGTTGAACGCATCTCCCATAAAGTGCTCAGGCCAGTTCCGAATATTGCCGAGCACGTCGACTTCCAAGGTCGTAAGGGTACTCTCTCCATTGGGCGCGTCGCAGAAATAAAGTGCCACGTCGCTGCTTTTGATCTCCTCTTCTGCAATTCGCCGCTGCAAGCGGAGTAGCAGATGCTCAGAGTGGCTCTCTAGTATCACCTGCACTTTACGATGCATAGCGGCCTGTATGATCACGTCAGCCAACGCCGCTTGGGCTAATGGATGCAGATGAATTTCGGGTTGCTCAAGGACAACCGTCGCACCTTCAGGAACGTATTGAAGGAGCGTGACGACCGGAAGAACCTGAGATATCCCAAAGCCGACGTCTGTGAGCAAAACTGGAGTTGTTTGGCCTCTCGTTTGCACTCGGGCTTGCCAACGATTTGAATTGCTTCCTATTTCCTCCATCCAGAACTGATCGATCAAGCCCATTTCCTTTAGCCAATAGGAAACTATTTCTTGAAAGCTCCTGTGCTTTCCCTTGTATTTTATGTTTCTCGTTTCCTTCGCTTCGGTCGCTGCGAGTATCGCGTCAATCGCCTTCTCTCCGCGCTGACCAACATCTGTCGGACGAGAGCGGGTCCAAAGATAGTCGCGTTGCGGATATTGTCGAAGCGGTCCCAAATAATACAACCTATCTAATTGCGCCTCATAGGCAGCCTCAAGGTCGGCAAGGAATAGGGCATTCTGGAAGTATGTTCGAGCTTGATCGGGAAATGCGTACGACTTAACTGGCCCCGGCAAGCGCCAAGCTCTCCCCTGAGTGCGTACAAAATGGAAATCAACGGCATCCAAGTCAACCTTTCTGCACGCCAAGTCAAACTGTGTCGTCTGATCTGTCCTCGGATTGAGCGAAAATTCCAAGCCCCCCAATCGATAGGCCAATCTATTGGAGACGGGAGCTCCGTTCTGAATTAAATTCGAAGCGCTAATTTGAAGATTATTGCTTCGCGAGATTGTGGTTGGCCTTTCTTTGCTGCTATCGCTTGCCGAAAGCTCGGTGTCCAGGAGGAAATCCAGTGACCACAGGAGAGGTAGTGATGTGTCGTGCTTATGGATGACATCAGATATGGTACCAAGAGAAACATAATCCCCGTTTAGAGCAAGTGAGATTGCCCGATCGGTTCCCTCTTTGGTTTGCTTTAGCATCAATAGGAACTGAATTATGCTTGTTTTGCCGGACGAGTTGGTGCCAAAAAAACCCGTGACCGGAGCGCAGTTAACAGGCGCATCCTTCCAAGACTTGAAGTTCTGAAAGTGCAAAGACTTGAGCATCGGTTCCACTCACGGGTGATATCGGCAAAAAGTGAACTCTCACTCAGACGGGTAGGTAGGCGCAGATAACCGCGTCAAGCATGGTTGGCTCACTCACTTGGTGTCTCATTGGCTTCTCCACCCACAAGCGAGCATATACTCTTACAAGGGGTCACCTACAGGAGGAAGCCCGTTCTACACGGTTCTGCTCCTGCCAGTGAGGCTTGGCGGGCCGATTATCGGCTTTTGGAGGCATTGCGGATATGCTTCGCGATCATGCGACCGGCAAGATGAGGAAGATGACTAGTGTCCGCTCCCCCACCCCCCCAACCGATTCGACGGCCCTCGTCTGCGGGCCTAGGCTGATCCCATCCGCACGGAACGGGAGGCGGCCATGGCGCTCGCGCTGGCGAAGAGGCTCAGTATCGGCATCCAGACCATCCACCGCATCAGCGAGCCGGCGACGGCGCCCTGGCGGCCGTCGATCGACGAGCTGATCGAGCTGGTGCGGCTCGTCGACGAGGCGGGCTACGATTCGATCTGGACCGGCGACCACATCTCGTTCCCCGCGCAGATCCTCGATCCGCTGCTGACGCTCGCCCAGGCCGCCGTGGCGAGCCGCCGCCTGCTGCTCGGCACCGGCGTCTACCTGCTGCCGCTGCGCCATCCCGTCCCCGTCGCCAAGCAGGTCTCGACGCTCGACCATCTGACCGAGGGCCGCCTCATCTTCGGCGTGGGCGTCGGCGGCGAGTTCCCGAAGGAGTACCAGGCCTGCGGCGTGCCCCGCGAGGAGCGCGGCGGGCGGCTCACCGAAGGCATCGGCCTCCTGCGCAAGCTCTGGACGGGCGAGCCCGTCTCGCACCAGGGACGCTATTATTCGGCGTTCGACGACGTGCCCATGCGACCGGCGGCGCGCCAGCCCGGCGGCCCGCCCATCTGGTGCGGCGGGCGCCAGCCGGCGGCGCTGAGGCGGGCCGGCACGCTCGCCGACGGCTGGTTCGCCTACGCCATCACGCCCAAGATGTTCGCCGAGGGCATGGCCTCCATCCAGCAGGCCGCCGACGAGGCCGGCAAGGGCGACCGGCCCTACGGCACGGGGCATCTGCTCTTCACCTGCCTCGCCGACACCTACGAGGCGGCGCTCGATGCGGCGACGAGAACGCTGAGCCACCGCTACGCCATGGATTTCCGCCGCGCCGCCGAGCGCTACGCCGCCCTGGGCACGCCCGAGCAGGTGGCGGCCCGCATCCGCGAGTTCCATGCCGCCGGCGCCCGCCACGTCGTGCTCGACATCGTCGGTCCCTACGAGCGGCGCACGGAGCAGATCCGCTGGTTCGCCCGCGACGTGCTGCCCCGCCTCGCCGATCTGCGCTGAAAAACGAGAACCAGGAGGATGCCCATGACACTCACGCTCGCCGACGCCAACCGCGTCATCGCCGGAGCCGTCGAGAAGGCGAACGAGATCGGCGCCAGGATGAATATCGCCGTCTGCGATGCCGGCGGCCGCCTCGTCGCCTTCCAGCGCATGGACGGCGCCATGTGGGCGGGCTCGTTCGGCAGCCAGGGCAAGGCCATCGCATCCGCCGCCTTCGGCCGGCCGAGCGGCGACCTCACGCCCCGCGCAGACCACCCGACGCTTCGCGGCATCGCCCAGGCCGAGGGCAACCACATGTTCTACGGCCAGGGTGCGGTGCCCATCTTCCGCGACGGCACGCTGATCGGTGCCTGCGGCGTCGGCGGCGGCACCGCCCAGGAGGACGAGGACTGCGCCCGCGCCGGCGTCGCGCGGCTGTAGGGCTGCGACCTGGATCCGGCGAGTGCGACGCGCTGCACGCGCCGGGGCACGCCTTTACGCCCTCTGATCGCGGCCGTCGCCAGCCGTGCTGCCGGACGCGCTTCTGGCAAAGGCAAGACGCGTCCAGGTCACTCCGGCCGCCCGGTTGAGCGCGCCGGCCGATGGCGAGACCACGTTGAGGATCATGTCGAGGCCGGCATCGGCGGCGCAGACGACCGTCTCCGAGGCCGAGACGGCGAACGTTCGGCGGCCCGCTGGCGCCGGGCCATGACGGATCGTCAGGATCATTATGCCGGACGGTTTGAGCAGATGCGCCAGAGCCGGCATGGCGCGTCGCCGCTCGCATGCGTCGAGATGCACCCAGACGGCGGTGACCATGATCACGTCGAACTCGGCCGAGCGGTGAATGATGCGGCTCAGCTCCGGCAGGGCATCGTCGATCCACTCGATGCTCGGCGACGGATGCAGTTGCGAGGCTGGAATTCTGAGCTCGTCCGTCGGCTCGACCGCAACGACCCGATGCCCGGCCCCGGCGAGAAACGCCGCATCACGGCCGCTGCCCGCTCCGACATCGAGGATGATGCTCGGCGATTGCGGGATCAGGTGCATGACCTGCCCGTGCACCTCCTCGAAGGAGACGGCCTCGTATCGGGCGAGCAGCAGCGCCGCCGCTTCCGCGTAGCCCTGGGTGCCCTTCACGTCGGCCGCCATGCCCGCTCCCGCCTAGGCCGAGCGCTACCGCTTCACCGCCACGCGATACCGCTCCACGGCATTTCCGACCGCCAGGTCGACATCCTCGGGCCGCAGGTAGCGGGCCTCGGCCAGGGCCTCCGCAGCGGCGCGGACCCGGGCAGCATAGTCGGCCTCGTCCTTGTACCGCTCCGCGAGCGAGGGGCGCGGATCACCCTTGCGCTCCCGCTCCGCCGCATCGGCCGCGAGCAGAAGCGTGAGCCCGTTCATCGGTACGATCTGCTCGGGCGAGCCCGTCTCCGGATCGCGCGGGTTCCAGCCGGCGCTCGTGCCGATCGGTACCGCGACGTCCGGCAGCCGGATGCCCGCCACCTCGTTGCCATCCTCGTCCACGGCCGAGACGAGCGCCGGATAGAAGGCCCCCTCGCGCGGCGGATAGCGGCCGATGCCAACGCTCTCGTCGGCGCCGAGGTCCACGGTGCGGATGAACGGCAGCTTGCGAGGGTCAGGCGCGACGAAGCCCGGCACACGGGCGATCCGCTCGAGGACACGCTCGCGCGGCACCGCCGTGCCATCGGCGAGGCGCGGGTGACGGCTCGGCGGGGGCTCCGTTCCATCGGCGATCCAGCGGTCGAGATTGACCAGCGCGGCCCGCAGCAACGGCCGATAGTCGAGCAGGTTCATCGGATAGCGCGCGGTGGTGCCGGTGCCCGGATTGGTGCGCGACTGGCCGGGATAGCCCGCCGTGTGCTGCGTCGATGCGAACAGATAGCTGCGCGACTTCGGGTGCTCGGCGAGATCCGCCGCGCCGCGCGTATCGACATGAGCGAGGGTCGCATCGCCGCGCCAGTATTCTGCGCCGCTGTTCGTCGCGATGATTTTCGGTGTCGCTCCCGCCGCCTCGAGCTTTTCGAGCAGCCCCGCCGTCCGCCCCGTCAGCGGATCGGTCGTGGGCAGGTCCGCGAACGGGAAGACGTGGCCCCAGAGGGGTGTGGTCTGGTTCGAGGGCTGGGCGAAGCGGTGGTTGAAGGCACCGCGCCGCGCCCCTGCAACGTGGATCAGGAAGCCGTCGTAGACGGGCCCGCCGTCCTCGCCGACGTTGAGCCCGAGGCTGAGGAAGTGGCGCTGCATGCGGCCGGTCTGCGAGACGCCCCACGAGATGAGCCGGGAATAGCCGCGCGCCGCCGGGCTGCTTCCCGAGGCACGCCGCAGGAACGGCACCACGTCGCGCATGGCAATGAGCCCGAGCCCGGCGATGGGCGCGCGATCGGTCTCGTAGACCAACTGGTAGATGCGACCTGGATCGAAGCCGCCGTCGAGATGCACGTGCTCTGCCGACGGCTCGAGCCGGCCACCCGCCACCTCGCGGGCAAAGCGCCACCACTCCCGCGGGACGATCCGGTCCTCGCCATCCTCCCAGTCGCGGACGTAGAGCACGGCGCTCGGTTGTGGCCCGGGCGCGGCCGGCAGCGGCCGGTGCACACGGTCGGCCAGCAGCCACGTGCTGGCCCGCTGGCTCGGACGGATCTCGACCATCGTCTCGCCGCCCACAGGCTTGCCGTCGCGCACGGCGCTCGGCGCCGCAAGCGCCAGCAGCTCCTCGGTCGGAAAGACGTCCCACTGCCAGCCAATGGAGGCGATCGTATAGCCGCGCTCGAACAGGAAGCCGTCGCCAGGGTGCGCCTCGCGCGCCACCGGCGCCGTGGGCGGAGCGACGTTCATTGTTGACACCAGCAGCCGCCGGCCGCGGTTCGGCAGCTCGACGATCGCCGCACCATTGCCGCGCGCAGCCTCCACCGGCTGCAGAACCGAGAGGTCGGCCTCGAAAGCGACCAGCCCGTTCGCATCGCGCGGGGCGAGCCCGAGATCGACGATGCTCCGGTTTGCCGGATGATCGGGATCCACCGAAAAATGCGCTGTGCCGTCGAGCTGCTCGTAGGCGCCCGTACGCCCGAAGCTTCGCCCCCCGGCGTAGGTCCCTCTTCTCGCGATCTCGAACCTGACGAGGGCCATGTGGTCGCTCCGCGCGATGCTTGTCCGGATTTGAGGGTGCCACCGGCGGGCTCGTCTAGGGAAGCCCAATCGCGCGGCGGCCCGCAGGTTGTCTCAAGTCAAGCGGCCCGCTGCGCCGAGGGATCATACGTGGGCCGGGACAAAGCGGACGTGAGGCGCAACCCGTGAACAGGCCGATCGACCGGCGCGAGCGCCAGACCATCGAGAGCATCCTCGGCGCGAGCCGCGACAATGGCCGTCGCTGGCTCGCAAGCGCACCGCGATGGCTGATCGGTGCTGTGTTGGGACTGGCTGCTCTGCTGCTGGTCTGGGCGACGGGTAGCTCGTCCCCCACGGTACGCTACGTCACCGAGCCCGTGGCGCGCGGCAGCCTCGTCGTGCTCGTCACCGCAACCGGCTCCGTGCAACCGACCAACAAGGTCGACGTGTCGAGCGAGCTGTCCGGCACCGTGCGCAAGGTGCTGGTGGACTACAATTCACTGGTCAAGGCCGGACAGACCCTGGCCGAGCTCGACACCGACAAGCTCGCGGCCACGGTGGCCAGCTCGCGTGCCCGCCTCGCGGCGGCCAAGGCCAAGGTGAGCGACGCCAAGGCGACCATGCTCGAGAAGCAGCAGGACGTCGTGCGTAAGCGCCTGCTCGCCGGCCGCCAGGTGTCCTCCACGCACGACCTCGAGGCGGCGGAAGCGGCCTTCGAACGGGCCAAGGCGGGTGTCGCCAGCGCGGAGGCCGACGTCGGTGTGGCCGACGCCGACCTGAAGCTCAACGAGACCAACCTGGCCAAGGCGCGCATCGCCTCGCCCATCGACGGCGTGGTCTTGAAGCGCAGCGTCGATCCCGGCCAGACGGTGGCGTCGTCGCTGCAGGCGCCGGTCCTGTTCTCGATCGCCGAGGATTTGACGCAGATGGAGTTGCAGGTCGATGTCGACGAGGCCGACGTCGGCAAGGTGAAGTCCGGGCAGACGGCGACGTTCACCGTCGATGCGTTTCCGGAGCGGCGTTTTCCGGCCATGATCCGCGACGTGCGCTACGCCTCGGAGACGATCCAGGGCGTCGTCACCTACAAGGCGGTGCTCACCATCGATAACACCGAGTTGCTCTTGCGCCCGGGCATGACGGCGACGGCGGAGATCCGCGTGACCGAGATTGCCGATGCTCTGCTGGTTCCCAACTCGGCGCTTCGCTATCGACCGGTGGCCGAGAGCCAGGGCCAGGACCGGCGCAGCTTCCTGCAGCGCCTGCTGCCCGGTCCG
>JBFWQN010000195.1:0-8875 GCA_050249405.1 Hyphomicrobiaceae bacterium
GACGAGGTTCCAGAACTCGAGGAACCGGTCGCCGTCGGCGTCGGGGCTGCCAGGAGGGCCGCCCTGCAGCTTGTCGCCCTGGTCGATGAAGATTTCCGAGCACGGACCGCAGGGCCCGGTGTCGCCCGCCGACCAGAAGTTGTCCGAGGTCGGAATGCGGATAATCTTGTCGTCGGAGAAGCCGGCGATCTTCTTCCACAAAGTCGCGGCCTCCTCGTCCTCCGAGTAGACCGTGATCAGCAGCTTGTCCTTCTTGAGCCCGTACTCCTTGGTGACGAGGCCCCAGGCCAGCTCGATGGCGCGCTCCTTGAAGTAGTCGCCGAACGAGAAATTGCCGAGCATCTCGAAGAACGTGTGATGCCGCGCGGTGTAGCCGACGTTGTCGAGATCGTTGTGCTTGCCACCGGCGCGCAGGCACTTCTGTGCCGTGGTGGCGCGCGAGTAGGCCCTGCGCTCCTGCCCGGTGAACAGGCTCTTGAACTGCACCATGCCCGCCGACGTGAACATCAGCGTCGGATCGTTCCGCGGCACCAGCGAGGCGCTTTCGACGTGCTCGTGGCCGTTCTTCTTGAAGAACTCGACGAAGGTCGAGCGGATGTCGTTGACGCCGGTCATGGGTCCCATCGTGGCCAGGGGTGGCAGGCGGCCCGCCCCGGCGCGATGCGCTCTCGCTGCAGCACGGCTCGCGGGCCTTCGTCTCAGCCTTTCTAGCGGCGTGCGACGGCCGTTGTCCACATTGGCACGGGGGGCATCGCAGCCATCCACGCAAACAGGGGCGGGGACCTTCCGGTCCCCGCCCCATCACTGATGACGATCCGGTCTGCGAGCCGATCACACGTAGTAGGTGTTCGCCTGCACGTTGGCCGCCGTGACACCAGCGCCGTAGACGTAGGTGTGGTAGGTGCCGCTGCCGAGCACCTGGTAGACGTCGACGAAGCCGGCGCCCTGCGCGAAGAACGTGTTGCTGGCATAGGCCGCGTTGTAGATCAGCGCGTCCTGGTTGCCGCCCGTGTTCCAGTCGTTGATGATGTCGTACTCGCCGACGCGGGTGTCGTACGTCATGTTGAAGAAGTCGCTACCCGTGCCACCGTAGAGATTGTCGATGCCGTAGTAGCCACCGACCGCGTCAGCACCCGAGCCCCCGAGAATCGTGTCGTTGCTGAAGCCTCCGAACACCGTGTCGGCATCGGCGCCGCCGTCCATGTAGCTGGCGGTGTTGCCGCAGGCGATCAGGTCGCTGCCGGCCTCGCCGAACATGTAGGACGTTGAGCCGAAACCATAGATTTGGTCGTTGCCGGTGCCACCATAGGCGTAGTCCGTGCCGCCGTTCAGGCTGAGCAGGTCGCTTCCGCTGCCGCCGACAAGTGTGTTGTTACCCAAGCCGCCGTAAAGCGTGTCGTTCTCGGAGCCGCCGTCGAGGTAGTCGTTGCCGGTGCCGCCGTCGAGGTAGTCGTTGCCGGCTTCGCCGTAGAGGCCACCAGCCTTCGTCGTTTGGAATGCGGCGCTGGTGTTGCTGCCGGCAGTGACGTTGAACGTGTCGTCGTCACCATCACCGCCGTAGACCGTGTCGTTGCCAGAGCCGGCGCGCAACGCATCCCGGCCCTGTCCACCTTCGATGTAGTCGTTGCCGGAGCCCGAATCGACCACGTCGGTGCCGCGACCGCCATAGATGTAGCTCGAGCCGCTCGTGAGATCGGCGAACAGCCAGTCGTTGCCGTCGCCACCGTAGGCATCGAGGTAGCCCGTAGTGCTGTTGGTATAGACGGTGTCGTTGCCGTTGCCGCCGTAGGCCTGGGTGTTGCCTCCTGCCGAGAAGACGTTGTCGTTGCCGTCGCCGCCGTAAATTGCCATCGCTGGTCTCCTTCTGGATTACACCGCTCGACCGGCTGGACCGGTTTTCAACGTTATCACAATTAACTTTCCTTCGGGCGGTTCGAAGGCAAATATAATTCCCACCGTTCAGTTCGACAATGAATACTGACCATCGTTCACTGCAATGTGACCCAAGCCTCGGTCAACTCGTGAGCGCGGGCACTGCGCAACGCGGTCGGATAGGATTTGACACCTCCCTGGCGCCATGCGAGCAGCCCGGCGAGGCCGCACAGGGAGCGCGAACGACATGACCAGAGCCGCCGCCGAGCCCACGCTCAGGGCCGCCATCGTGCCGGTGACGCCGCTTCAGCAGAATTGCACGCTGGTCTGGAGCGAGGCGACCAAGTCCGGAGCGGTGATCGACCCCGGCGGCGACGTGCCCGTCATCCTCGACGCGATCAAGCAGGTCGGGATGACCGTGGAGCACATCGTGCTCACGCACGGCCATCTCGACCATGTGGGGGGCGCGATGGAGCTCAAGGAGGCGCTGGGCGTCGCCATCGAGGGCCCGCACCTCGCCGACAAGTTCCTGATGGACCGGGCGGAGGAGCAGGCGCGGAGCTACGGTCTCACCGGCATGCGCAACGCAACGTCGGACCGCTGGCTCGCCGAGGGCGACCGGCTCGAGATCGGCGGCGAGGCCTTCCAGATTTTCCATTGCCCCGGGCATTCGCCCGGCTCGCTCGTCTACTACAACTCGGCCAACCGCTTCGCGCTGGTCGGCGACGTGCTGTTCCAGGGCTCGATCGGCCGCACCGATTTCCCCTACGGGGACCACGACGCCCTGATTGCGGCCATCAAGACCAAGCTGTTCCCGCTCGGCGACGACATCGCCTTCGTCTGTGGCCACGGGCCCATGAGCACCTTCGGCGACGAGCGGGCGAGCAATCCGTTCCTGACCTGAGATCAAGTGTCCGGCGATGGCGTCTCGTCGTCGCCCGTCGCCTGCTCGAGCCGCTTCAACACGTGCAGCACGATGAAGGCGGCCATCGCGGCCATGATGGCCAGCGCATAGAAGCCGCCGCCGCAGGCGACCCCTAGCGCTCCCGCCATCCACATCGAGGCGCCGGTGGTCAGGCCCCGGACCTCGCCGCGTGCCTGAATGATTGCGCCAGCCGCCAGGAAGGCGACACCCTGCGTAACGGCCTCGATCACGCGCACCGGGTCACCGTTGCGTCCGTGGCCCACGTAGATCTCGAAGGCGAGCAGCGTGAACACGGTTGCTGCCAGCGACGTGAGAATGTGGGTCCGCAAGCCCGCCGAATGGCCCTTGCTCTCGCGCTCGTATCCCAGCACTGCGGAAATGAGGGCCGACAGCACCAGCCTCAACGCCATTTCTGCCTCGTGGGCATGGGTCGAGAGCGAATCGAGCGAGGAGAGCCAGTTCATCTTCTCTCCGGCGACGGCGGTACGGAGGGAATGGGCGAGACGCGCGCCAGCCGTCCGAGGTTCCGTCATCGTCACGGCCCCGCTTGCCGGTGCCTCCGGCCAGACCGGTGCCGCTCGAGCCGAAGGCGGCTCGCCGCAAGCGTGTCGTCGCCGATCTCCCCGCGTTCGCGGGCCTCGAGAAGCGCCAGCAGCAGCGGGTAGACCTGATCCGTATCGTAGGCGACGAGGAGCAGGTCGGCGCCGGCTGCGAGCGCCCTCGTGCCGGCCCCGCCGAGGCCACCCTCCCCCGATGTTGCCGCGATCATGGTCAAATCGTCGGTTACGACCATGCCATCGAAACCCCACGCGCGCCGCAGAATGCCGTCGATCACCGGGCGGGAGGAGGACGCTGGCTGCACGGCGTCCAGCGGCTCCACGATGACGTGCGCCATCATCACGGCTGCCCCGCTCGCGATCGCCCGCCGGAACGGACGCCAGTCCGCGCCTTCCAGCTCCGCCACCGGCACGGCGAGGCGGGCGCTCGCGATATGAGTGTCGCCGCGCACCCGGCCGAGCCCAGGGAAGTGCTTCAGGGTGCAGAGCACGCCTTCGGCGAGCAGCCCTTCGCAGTAGGCGGCTGCCACCGCGCCCGCGATGTCGCCGTCCGACGAGATCGCCCGCTCGCCGATGCGCGACAGCCGGTCTGCCGGGTCGCGGATGCCGAAATCGAGATCGGCGACCGGCGCGAAATTGAGCGTGACGCCGACCCGCGCCAGTGCTCGCCCCGTCTCCATCGCCAGCTCGCGCACGGCCCGGTCGCGTGCCTCGGGCTCCGGCGCGCGACGCACGATCTCCGAAAGAGGGGCCGGACGCGGCAGCGGCGGCGATAGCCGCGACACCATTCCGCCTTCCTGGTCCGTGGCGACGATCAGCGGCCCCAGTCCGCTTCGGTGGGCGATGGCCTGCAGGCCGGCAATTTCGTCGGCGAGCTGGGCCTCGCTCTTGCCGGCCGCATTGCGCGCCGTGACGAAGACGCCGCCGACGGCTCCCGCCTCGACGAGGCGGCGCAACTCGTCGAGATCGCGATAGCCGGCCATCACGTGGCGCCCGACCGTTGCAAGGGACGGCCCGGCACGATCGAGAACTCGGTGCTTGGCGGTGTGCACCTCGTGCCAGACCCAGAGGTAGGTGGTCAGACAGCCGATCCAGAGGACCAGCACCGCGCCGCCACCGATCCTCGATGCGCCGCCGGGCCGTCGCCGAAGCAGGCCGGCGAGAGCCAGCGCAATCAGTGCGGACACGATCACGCCACCGCCGAGCACCCACGCGCGAACGGAGGCGAGCCACACGGTGCGGGCGAGCAGGGCCACGGCAATTGCACCGAGAGCCGCGGTGCCGAGCGAGATGAGCAGGGCTGTCAGCGATGGCGGCGCCAGCGATCGCATACGGGTCATCGTTTCGCTGAAACCGATCCGGCCGCGCTACCCCGGCGCGTGGAGCCGGTCGCCCCCTGCTGCCGATGAGCACGCCATTCGCTTAGCCGGGGAATGTGGCGAGACTCGCGCTGACGGCTGCTGCCCGCCGGAGCGCGCTCGTATGGTGCGGGCGGCCGGGATCGAACCGGCACGCCACTTTCGCAGCGAGGAATTTTAAGTCCTGTGCGCTTTGCATTAAGTAACTGATTATGCACGATTTTTCATGCTTCCAGATGTGTATGTGGAAATTTCTGTGCAACTTACACCCCTCCACCTGAGGCCTATTAATCGTAATGACATTGTCATTACGCTATGCTATAGTGTCTGAGTTGGAGGTTTCCATGCCCACGTCACAAGCCAAGCGGCCACGCCGCGATACGCTCAATTTGAGGATCAAGCCGGATGAGCGCGGCCTTATCGATCGCGCAGCGGCCATCACCGGTAAGACACGCACCGATTTCGTGCTGGAGGCGGCGCGGCAAGCTGCGGTTGATGCCCTCGCCGAGCGCACGCTGTTCATGGTCGATCCCGACACCTACGCGCGCTTTGCTGCAGCACTCGATGCGCCGCCACGCGCCAATGCCAAGTTGCGCCGCACGATGCAGACTGCTGCCCCGTGGGATGAGCCTGCGTGACGCTCAGCGCGCCAGAACTACTGAACGAGACGCATCAGCTCGATGCGTTCGATTGCGGTGTGCCACCGCTCAATGACTGGCTGAAGCGCCGCGCCCGCGACAACGCCAAGCATAACGCGACCCGCACCTATATAGTGACGGATGGGGGCAAGGTGGCGGGCTACTATGCGCTTGCCGCAGGCTCGGTAGCCGTCGCGGCTGCACCCGGGCGCTTCAGGCGCAACATGCCCGATCCCATCCCGGTGGTGGTGCTGGGGCGCTTGGCAGTTGATGTGAGCTATGCGGGCAAAGGTCTTGGCCGCGCCATGTTCCGCGATGCGGGCCTGCGCATTCTACAGGCTGCCGATATCATCGGTGTGCGTGGCATGCTGGTCGATGCGATTTCAGATGATGCCAAAGCATTTTATCTCGCCATCGGCATGTCACCCTCACCAATCTCGCCCATGACCTTGATGGTCGCGCTGGCAGATTTGCAGGCAAGCATACAGGCTTAGGCTATGCGAACATTTTAATCTGGTTGGGCATCAACCTTGATCTCGTGGGCTGAAGCCTACAAGCGCCTTAACTGTCGATCACGGTAAGCTGCTTCAAACATGATACAGCAGCACGTTCCTCTGCCAACACCTCTTTCGCCAGCGTCTCGATCTCCGGCAACCTCGCATGTGCCGCCTCGGCCAAGGCTTCCCACGCTGCCGCCCGCCGCCGCTTCGCGCGCTCAGCCGCATGCCAGATGGCGCGGCGCTGCCGCAGCGTCTTCACTGAGTTCTTCATATTACCTCCATTTCCCTGGTTCGACCTCGCCGATGGCTTTCCCTCGTCCCGACCGCGCATCGCGCTGGCCGCCGTTCGCAGACGCCGTCAAGGTTGGCCCCTTGGCCACCTCCGGCCACGGGCCGGAGGTCACCTTGACGGTGGCAAGCACGGTGGCACGCTCTTGATGTCGGGGCCTGAGATCATTTGCGCCCCACGGCACCCTTTGCCCCTGAATGCTGGCCACGCCTCGCGGCCTTCTCTACCTCGACCGTGACAGCCACATTTGGTGCGGCCTGCATGTTCGGCACTGGCTCGCCGACGCGCTCTACGCTCACCCGCTCGGCCTTCTTGTCCACCTTCGGCCTGATCGAGCCGCGCAGCGTCAGCCGCCCCTTGCTCGCCTTGCTGTTGGCGAACACCGTCCAAGCGCCGTCGCTGGTGATCAGCGTGCCGATGAGATCGGTCTTGCCGCCGGTCCAGCCGTTCAAGCGCAACTCCAGCGGCTTTGGCCCGCTCTCGCCGCTCTGCATGAATGCGCGCAGCAATGCGCCGTCCTTGGCATGTGTGCTGGCATCAAGGGCAACGAAATTGCCGCGATACCACATGCCTTTCTCGGATTCGTTGGCATAGAGCTTGCCGGAATACTGCTTGCCGTTCTCAAGCTGGATGGTGCCGGAATAGCTCCCATCTTCCTGTGCCACGAGGTAGAACTTACTGGTTGGCTCCTTCTTGTCGGGCATGATCTTTCCTTTCTGCTGGGGTTGAACCTTCAAGGCACCGGATCAGGCTTCAGCTGGAGCCAGACCATTCTCTTGCCAGCGCGGCTGTACCAACCGGCCCAGATGTAGCCGCCGCTGCTCATGGTGATGACGCCGTTGGTGTCTATCTCTCCCTCTCGTCTTCGCTGCGTTCGGAGGGGGAAGAAGACGGGCCTGCTGGCCCAGCCCGTTCCCCATGGCACTCCCCCGCGTCGCGGTGCCGCCGCTCCTCTTCTGTCGTATATGTGCAGGGGTGTTCGTGGTGATCCTTCCCCTGCGTGCTGCTCCGCATGCGGTAAGGGAAGGTCGAGCGGACTTCAGCCGCGGCCTGGTCAATGACCGCGGACAGGATGAAACTGTCGCCGATGTCCTTGCGGTTGCCGCGTGGTCCGAGGTTCGGGTCCCATTCCCGGCGCGAGCGCTCGTCCGCTGGCACGCGGCCGCCCTGCTTCTGCAGGCGGTTTTCGCCTGCCGTAGAGACGCGCCCAGACGCGCCAGTTACCTCTGCGGCAGCTGAACGGAACGACGCACGACCTTTGCCAGAGCCGTCGCCCTTGGCTTGCTGAGCCTGCTCATGCGGCCGGGCATCGGTACGTTGGCTTCGCGGCGGCTCTGCGCCCCGGCGTGGCATCGTCGTCTCGGTGCGGGCATCATTGAACGCACCCTCCCGCGTGCCGGCACGCTTCTGCCATGCTCGGTCATTGCGCTCGGCCAGCTCCTTGGCCTTGGCAAGGTCCCGCTCGAGCTTGGCGGCAAAGTGGACATTGCCACGGCTGCGAACTTTATCGATGCGGGTCGTCTGCCGCTCGATCCAGTCGTTGCGTGATTTCCAGTAATATTCCATCAGCCAGCGGGGATGCGCCTCCCCCTTGGCATCCAGCTCGGCGCGCAGCTTGTTGCGCATACGCACCTCGCCGACGCGCTGCATGCGCTCTTTCGTGTTTTCGTCGAGCGTGCCCTGACGGCTGTGCTTGCGACGTCGCTGCTCCTCGACGGCCTTATCGCCGAGCACGGGTTCGGGCTCGCGCACGATGCCCTGCGCGTGAATACTGTCGGCCGAGACGCGATCCGTCTTCCCGGCGCGCATGAGAGCGAGATTGACGTTCTTCTCCCAGGCCTGGCGGTCCTGGTAGAGGGCCCGCCCCTGCTCCGCATCGCGGAACAGCTTGCCGAAGCCGTGCTCGTTCAATGTTCGGCGGGTCAGCAGAACATGACAGTGGATATGGCGTTGATCACCGTCATGATCAGGTGCATGGATGGCAAAGTCAGCCACCATGCCCTGATTGACAAAGCGGTCTTCGAGAAAGCCACGCACAAGCTCGACATTCTGCTCAAGGTTGAGCTCGCTCGGGAGGTTCATGACCAGCTTGCGGGCGAGCCGCGCATTCGACTTGCGCTCGGCGCCATCCGCACGGTTCCAGAGCTGCTCGCGGTCATGTGCCCAATCCGGCGCATGCTCTGGCGTCATGATCTCCTTATGGAGAACACCTGCCGCCTTGTTCTCGAAGTTGAACTGTCGGCCATGCCTTTCTCCAGCCTGATAGGCGGCATGTCCGAGGGCCTCACTGTAGAGGTTCTCCCCTGCATTGTAGGCGGCATTGGCGACGACGTTCTTGCCGCTGCCGCGAGTGACATAACTCTGCGAATAGCGAAAACTGGCCACCGGCTACTCCTGTGACCCGAGATCAACAACGCAGACAACACTACAAATCATGGCGTCCGCGCCACCTTCCCTGCTCTTCCTTCGGACCGCATCAGCGGTCCGGAGCAAAGCGCCAGCAGGCACTTTGCGTAACTGCAAACTAAATCGCTGGCAGGTGTCCCCCATTGTGTCGCTATTCATGGTTCAAACTCTGCTGTTGATCCGGGGTCGTCTCATGACATCAATGTGGCTTTATCGCCCCAGATGTTACTGATCGGTCTCAACCTCTTTTGCGATCGGGATGGCGTGGTTTCAGCACCAGGCAGGCTTCGTCATGACAATCAAGACGGCTCGTCAAAGCCGTGATCTCGA
>JBFWQN010000196.1:0-8841 GCA_050249405.1 Hyphomicrobiaceae bacterium
TATAGCAGGCGAGGCCCGGCAGCGCGCGCAACAGCAGCTCCGTCTTGATGCTCGAGCCGGAGCCGAACTCAACGAGAACGCTGCCGTCGGGGACGGTCGCGGCGAAATCCGGGGCGCAAGCGGCGAGAATCGCCGTTTCGACCGAGGTCGGATAATATTCCGGCAGCCGCGTGATCTGCTCGAACAGTTCACTCCCGCGCGCGTCATAGAAATAGCGGCACGGCAGCTCTTTTTGCTGGCGCGACAGGCCTGCGGCCACATCGCGTGCGAATTCGTCCTCCGGCGCCGATATCCGCGGCTCGTTCAAGTCCCCCGCCTCGGGTTGCGGCATCGACCTCATTGCGCGTCCTCCGCCAGTCGCAACCCGACGAATTGCCAGCGCTGCATGGGATAGAAAAAATTGCGGTAAGTCGTTCTGGAATGTCCGGCCGGCGTCACACACGACGCGCCTCTGAGCACCTGCTGGCTGACCATGAACTTGCCGTTGTACTCGCCGAGCGCTCCCGGATTCGGGCGGTAGCCGGGATACGCCTGATAGGCGCTCTGCGTCCATTCCCAGACATCGCCCATCATCTGGCGTGGCTTGCCCGGGATCGCCTTCTCCGCAGGACGCGGCCGCAGGGCGCCGGACGAAAGCACGTTGCCCGTGTGCGGCGCACCAGCCGCGGCCACCTCCCACTCGTGCTCGGTCGGGAGCCGCTTGCCCGCCCAGCGCGCGTAGGCATCGGCCTCGTAATAGCTGACATGCGCCACCGGGGCGGCCAAGTCGACCGGCTGCAAGCCGTCGAGCGTCATCATTTGCCAGCTGCCGTCGGCGTCCTCCCAGTAGAGCGGCGCTTGCCAGCCATCGCGCTTCACGGTTCCCCAGCCGTCGGCGAGCCAGTGCGCGGGCGTCTCGTAGCCGCGATCGGCCATGAACTCCAGCCATTCGCCGTTCGTGACGAGGCGATCCGCCAATCGGAACGGAGGCACGAGGACCGTGTGGCGCGGCATCTCGTTGTCCCACGCGTAGCCGGGGCCCTCGTGCCCGATCTGCCGGAGGCCGCCCTCGTAGCCGATCCAGTGCATCTCCGATGTCGGCGCGGCTTCGCGCCTCGGGCCGCCTTGCGCGCGGTAGGCCGGGCGCAGCGGATTGGCAGCGAACAGTGCCAGGATGTCGGTCAGCAGCAACTCCTGATGCTGCTGCTCGTGATTGATGCCGACCTCGATCAGGCTCGCAACGCGCGGCTCGTCGAGCCGGCCCCGCTCGGAGAGATCGCGCAACGCCGCATCCACGTGCTGCCTGTAGGCAAGGACCTGCTTGATCGGCGGCCGCGTCAGGAGGCCACGCAACGGACGCGGCTGCCGCGCTCCCTGCGTCTCGTAATAGGAATTGAAGCAGTAGTTGAAGGCCGGATCGAACACCTCGTAGCCGGGCAGCTCGTGCTCGAGAATGAACCGCTCGAAAAACCAGGTGACATGCCCGAGGTGCCACTTGGTTGGACTGGCGTCCGGCATCGCCTGGACCACCATGTCCTCGTCCGAAAGGGGAGCGGCGAGGTCGAGCGTCAACGCGCGTGTCTCGAGCAGGCGATCGGCGAGCTTATCCTTGAGCCTGCTCATCTGAACCCCCTGTTGATGCCGTCGTCACGCGTGCCGGCCGGGCGCCGGCCCGGCCCCGGTCAGACAAACGCGTGGGCCGAGGCGGCTCTCCCAATCCTCGCCGCCGCAGCGAAGGATTCGTTGACGGCGCGGTTCGGATCTCGGCGATTGCCACGGCAATTGCAAGTCAGCTCACCAACGATTGATCTCCGCCGCGCGGTCGCGCGTCACAGCGCCATGACGAGACGGTCGTCGCTGAGCAGCAACCCGGTCTCCCGGGCCACCACCGCCAGCAGCGAGCCGTCACGAACGCGGCGGCAGATCGCGGCAACATCCAGCGAGATGTTGCGGTCCTCCTCCATGAACGGAACGTCCTCGCGCAGGCGCGCATAGGCGACCCCGGTCCCCCGCCCGAGCGTCGTCCCCTCGCGCAAGCCGATGGCCTGAGCGGCCGTCAGCATCTCGATGGACAGGATGTGCTCGCACGCCTCGATCTGCTCCTCGAGCTTGCCGACGACGGTCGCCGCCATGGTCGAGTGATCCTCGATGGAGCCCGCGACCGGCATGAAATCCAGAGAGGCCGGTGCGGCGAGGTAACGCACGTGGGCATTGAGCATGGTGACGGTCTTCTGAAGAACGCCGAGCCCGGAGTTCAGCCCGGGACGCGCCACGAGTTGTGCCGGCAATCCCGTCATCACCGGATCGTTGAGGCGCAGGGTGCGGCTCGCCGCGATGCTCGCAAGGTGGGCCAGCGAGAGCGACAAGGTCTCGAAGGCGATGGCGAGGCCGGCCGGATGGAAGTTGCCGTTGGAGACGATGTCACGCGCCTCCGGCAGCACGACCGGATTGTCCGTCGTGGAGTTGAGCTCCATCTCGACCACCCGCCGCGCCACGGCCAGCGTCTCCTGGCAAGGCCCATGCACATGCGGAATGCAGCGAAAGCTGATCGGGTCCTGCAGGCTTCGCCGGAAGCTCGGATCGTGGCAACTGCTGCCCTCGAGGAGCGAGCGCAGGCGCATCGTGGTCATCACCTGGCCCTGGTGCGGGCGCACGGTGATCAGCCGCTCGTCGAGCGGCGAGGGATTGGCGAGGAATGCGTCGATCGACAGGGCTGCAGCCAGGTCGGCGTGGCTCAGCAGGTTCATCATACGGGCCAGGACGAGAGCGCCGTGGCCGGTCGCCGCCGAGTTGGCACTGACGAGGGACACGCCGTCCTTGGGACCGAGCGCGATCGGCTCCAGGCCGATCCGGGCCAGCGCCTCCGCCGCCGGCATGCGCACCCCATCGAGCCACACCTCGCCCTCCCCGATCAGGGGCAGCGACATGTGCGCCAGCGGGGCGAGATCGGCCATTCCGACCGAGCCCCGTCGCGGAATGACCGGCACGACGCCGCGATTGAGCAGCAGCAGAAGACGGCGAAACACGGCTGGGCTGATGCCGGCGCCACCGCGCGCCATGCCGTTGAGGCGCGCGAGCACGATGGCCCGCGCGACGTGCGGCGGATACTCGGGCGGAATGCCGACCGCGTGGCTCGCGAGGATCTTGCGCTGGAAGAGCGCCGCCTCCTCGGGGCCGACCCTGAACGTGCGCAAGGCCCCGAGGCCCGTATTGAGGCCGTAGATCGGGCGGTCGCTGTCGGCGAGCTCGTCGACCACGTCCCGGGCTGCCTGCAACCGCGCCTCCGCGGCTTCCGAGACCGCAACCTGACGCCCGGTAAAGGCCACCTCGACGACCTGCTCGAGGGTGAGGTCCTGCCCGTTGAGGACGACGTCGCGGCGCTGCCGGATGCGATAGAGCAAGCGGTGCAATCGCGCCCGCGCGACGACCTCGATGCCCTCGGGCGCGCCGGAAGCCACCTCGCTCTCGGCTTCGGGCGCCACCAGCGTGCGCAGCCGGCCCGACAGAAAGCCCGCGATCATCCGATAGAACCGGCCCGCGAAGACCGGATCGCGCGAAAGCTTCTCGTCGAGGCGCTCCTTGGGCAGCCGGAACAGCCGGCTCGCCGCCGTGGTGACGACGCTCGCGGTCGCGCCCTTCTTGTCGATGAACGATATCTCTCCGAGAAGCTCGCCATGCTCGATGCGGGCGAACTCACGCCCGCTCGCCGGATCGATGACGCGTGCCGCACCCTCGAGCAGCAGGATGAGATCGCTGTTGCGCTGCCCCTTGGCGATCAGCACGGCATCCGTGGGCACGTCCTCCGCCGCGCCGACGGCCAGCAGCCAGTCGACATCGAGCTCGCTCAACTGCGCCAGAAACTGAAGTCCAAGTTTCATGCCCGGGTCCCCGTCCCCTTGCCGATCGTCCCCGAGCGGGTCTAGTCGACTTTGTCGGCCGATAGATAGGACGGAGATGGACCGGCGAGCCGCCGCTTCGCCGCTCGGCCGCACCGCCCCGAGAGGGACGGCTCGGAAAGACGCGCCTCAGACCAGACGCGACTGCTCGACAGCGGCATGAATGAAGCTCGCGAACAGCGGATGCGGCTCGAACGGACGGCTCTTGAGCTCGGGATGGTATTGCACGCCGATGAACCAGGGATGGTCCGGTATCTCCACAGTCTCCGGCAGCAGGCCGTCGGGCGAGACGCCGCAGAACTTGAGGCCCACGGCCTCCAGCCGCTCGCGGTAGCGTGCATTCACCTCGTAGCGGTGGCGGTGACGCTCGGAGATGCGGGTCGCACCGTAGATGGCGGCGATCCGGCTGGTTTTCTCGAGCCGGGCCTCGAAAGCGCCGAGGCGCATGGTGCCGCCGAGATCGCCCCCTGATTTGCGCTTCTCCAGCTCGTTGCCTCGCATCCACTCGGTCATGAGGCCGACCACCGGCTCCGGCGTCGCGCCGAACTCGGTGGAGGATGCCTTGTCGATGCCGGCCAGCGTGCGCGCGGCCTCGATCACCGCCATCTGCATGCCGAAGCAGATGCCGAAATAGGGGACGCTGCGCTCGCGAGCGAAACGGGCCGCCTGGATCTTGCCCTCGGCACCTCGCTCGCCGAAGCCGCCGGGCACGAGGATGCCGTGCACGTCCTGGAGATAGGGTGCCGGATCCTCCTTCTCGAAAACCTCGCTCTCGATCCAGTGCAGGTTGACCCGCACGCGATTGGCGATGCCGCCGTGGACAAGAGCCTCGATCAGCGACTTGTAGGCGTCCTTGAGGCCCGTGTACTTGCCGACGACGGCTATGTTGACCTGGCCTTCCGGGCTCGCCACCCGGCTCGATATGCTCTCCCAGCGGTCGAGACGCGGCGCCGGAGCGCCCTCGATGCCGAAAGCGGCGAGCACCTCGCGATCGATCCCCTCGCGGTGATAGGCGAGCGGCACGTCGTAGATGGAGGCGACGTCCAGCGCCTGGATCACGGCCGACGGGCGCACGTTGCAGAAGAGCGCGATCTTGCGCCGCTCGGAGGCGGGAATCTCGCGGTCGGACCGGCACAGCAGGATGTCCGGCTGAATGCCGATGGAGCGCAGCTCCTTCACGGAATGCTGCGTGGGCTTGGTCTTCAACTCGCCTGCCGAGGGAATGAAGGGCAGCAGCGTGAGGTGGATATAGACCGAATGGCCCCTCGGCAAATCGTTGCCGAGCTGGCGGATCGCCTCGAAGAACGGCAGCCCCTCGATGTCGCCGACCGTCCCGCCGATCTCGACCAGCACGAAATCCACGTCGTCGTTGCCGGCGAGCACGAACTCCTTGATGGCGTCCGTGACGTGCGGAATCACCTGAACGGTGCCACCGAGATAGTCGCCACGGCGCTCCTTTGCCAGGATCTCCTGGTAGATGCGCCCCGTGGTGACGTTGTCGGTGCGCGCCGCCGGCACGCCCGTGAACCGCTCGTAATGACCGAGATCCAGGTCGGTCTCGGCACCGTCGTCGGTGACGAAAACCTCGCCGTGCTGATACGGGCTCATCGTGCCCGGATCAACGTTCAGATAGGGGTCGAGCTTACGAAGCCTGACCGTGTAGCCGCGGGCTTGTAGAAGCGCTCCGAGGGCCGCTGAAGCCAGCCCCTTTCCGAGCGATGAGACCACGCCGCCGGTAATGAAGATGTACCGCGCCATGGACCTCGACAGTAGATCGAAAGCCGTCTGATTCGAAGCTCAAAAACAGCCGATCCACTGCTGTCCGCTCAATGCGTTAATCGACGCCCCGTCTATTCCGACTTCGGCAGCGACGGCAGCTTCTGCTTGCCCTTCTCCAAACTGTCGAGAACGCCACCTTTCGGCGCCGCGTCGCCGCTCGTGGCCGGCCCGGAGACGGGCGCATCGAGCTTGGAGACCGGTGCCGCGCCGTGCCGGGCGATCAGCGTGAGACCGATGCTGGTGGCGAAGAACGCCGCCGCGAGGGCCGCCGTGGCCCGCGTCAGCAGGTTCGCGGTGCCGCGTCCGGTCATGAAGCTCGAGCCGCCGCCACCGATGCCGAGGCCGCCGCCCTCCGATCGCTGAAGCAGCACGACTCCGATCATCGCCACGGCAATGAGCAGATGGAGGAGTAGCAGGACCGTCGACATGAGGGCTCCGGGCAGTAAGGGCGGCGCACACGCGCACTTTTGCGGCTACATACACGAGCAGGCCCACCGTGGCCAGTGCGCCTCAATCCGCGGGCTTCGCCTTCACGGGCGGCCGGTAGGCGTCGTCGGGCTTGGCCTTGGCACTTTCCTTTGACTTGGCGCGTGTCCTCGACGGCGCCTTGGGCTTCTCCGCCGCAGGTGCGGCGGCACCCTCTGGCTCGCGCGGAGGAGCGGCTCTCGGCTGTGTCGGCCGGCGCTTCGGCAGTGGCGTCGCGGGCGCCGCCCGGGGCACGGCGGCCGCCGTCGGGGCGGTCCCCTCCTTCGCCGGCGCGGCTTCCGGCTCGTCCGGATCAGGAACCGTCAGCTGCCGCTGCTTGGCAAGGCCACAGCGAAAGAGCAGCGTCTCCTGCACCGCGATGTACCGCTCGACGTCCTTCAGCTTGGCTGCAGCGACATTGGCCTTGGCCCAGGATGGCCCCTTGCTCAGGATGTCCGGGACGCCTGACGCGAAGAGTTGCGCGTGCTCGGCTGCGACCGAATCGCAAGCCTCCTTCGGCAGCGGCTCGGCTCTGGCCGGCTGTGGGCACCCGACCAGCGGCAGAACGAGTGCCATCGCCGCCGGTGCGGCTCGTGGTAACCAGCGTTTGCGCCACGACATGCGCGCTCCTGCCGTTGAGGATGAGCGGCGCGCCTTCCGATGCCGCTCGACAGTCAGCAATAGGCGTCGACGATGCCGAGAAAGTCGTCGGCCTTGAGGCTCGCGCCGCCGACCAGAGCGCCGTCGACATCGGCAACGGCCATCAGCTCGCGCGCGTTCGAGGCCTTGACCGAGCCGCCGTAGAGCAACCGCATGGCGGCACCCTCGGCGCCGAGCCGCTTCCTCAGCTCGGCGCGCATCATCGCATGCACCTCGGCGACGTCGGCGGGGGTCGGCGTCAGGCCGGTGCCGATGGCCCAAACCGGCTCGTAGGCGACCACGGTGGTGGCAGCCTTGGCCGCATCGGGGACCGATCCTGCGAGCTGCCGGCTCACGATATCGAGGGTTTGGCCAGCCTTGCGCTGGTCCGCCGTCTCGCCCACGCACACGATGGCGATGAGCCCCGTCCGGTGAGCCGCCTCAGCCTTGGCTCGAACAACAGCATCCGTCTCGCCGTGGTCGGCCCGCCGCTCGGAATGCCCGACGATGACGGCCGTTGCGCCCGCGTCCTTCAGCATCTCGGCGGAGACGTCGCCGGTGTGTGCGCCCGACACCTTGGCATGGCAGTCCTGACCGCCGACCGCGAGCGGCGCACCCGCAGCGCGCGCGGCCATCGCGGCGACAAGAGTAGCCGGGGGACAGAGCATGACGTCGGCACTCATCTTGCCCGAGCGATCGTGCAGGCCCTGCTTCAGCCGGTCGACCTCGCCGAGCGCGGCGGTCAGGCCGTTCATTTTCCAGTTTCCCGCGACCAGAGGACGGATCGACGACGTGCGGCTCATGCTTCGGCTCCTGTCGGCTCGGTCGTTGACGGCGGCACAACGGACCGCGGCAGCGGCCCGGCGCCTTGCGGCAAGGTCGGCGGATTCCTATGATGACGGCAACGAGCTTTCAACTTCGGCTGGCGCGGCGCCCTGGACTGCGGCGATATGCGACGCGAGGACGAGGTGTGCCGGGCCCGCGTCTGCGGCAAAAGGCACACTGGAACGAGGCGCGCGACCCGGGCGGGCGCGGCGCGGGATCTCAACGAGAACAGGACGACGTAATGCTGGAGAAGCTGCGGCGCGGCGCTACGAAAGTGATGATCTTCGCGCTGTTCTCGGTGCTCATCCTGAGCTTTGCCGTCTGGGGGATCGGCGACGTGATCCGCTCCAGCGGCCAGGGCTCTGTCGCCGAGGTCGGACCGGCGAGCATCAGCGCGCAAGAGCTATCGTACGAGATCCAGCACCGCCGCCAGATGCTGGCCCGGCAGCTGGGCCAGTCGCTGACGCCCGAGCAGATGCGATCGTTCGGACTGGATGCCGCGGTGCTCGGCGAGCTGGTCAACCGCACCGCCGTCTCGAACCACGCCAAGTCGCTCGGCCTGCGGCTGTCCGACGACGAGGTGGCGCACCTCATCCGCACGGACCCCGCCTTCCACGGACCGGACAACAAGTTCAGCCGCGCCGTGTTCGATGAGCGGATGCGGCAGGCGGGCCTGACCGAGCAGCGCTACATCGCCGAGCGCCGCAACGGCGAGGTGCGCGAGCAACTGACCGAGGCGATGGCGCTCGGCGTCGAGCCGCCGGACACGCTCGTCGGCATCGTCCACCGCTATCGCGAGGAGATGCGCAAGGTGGCATTCATCCGTCTCGACCCTGAGAAGGCCAAGGTCGGCGAGCCGGACGAGAAGGCCATGAAGGCCCTCTACGAGGAGCAGAAGCACAGCTTCTCGACACCCGAGCGGCGCAAGATCGCCGTGCTGCTGGTGACGCCCGAGCAGATCAAGGATCGCGCCAAGGTCAGCGACGAGGAGGTGCGGCAGGCCTGGGAGCAGGCCCGGGTGGCCTGGGACGTGCCCGAGCGTCGCCGCATCCAGCAGATCGCCTTCAAGACCAAGGCCGAGGCCGAGGGCGAGGCCAAGGCCATCGCGGGGGGCAAGGGCTTCCTGATGGCGGCGCTCGAGGCCAACGCACGGGGTGCCCTCGACAGCGGGCTCATCGCCCGGCGTGAAATCTCGGATGCCAACTTCGCCAAGGCCGCCTTCGAGCTGCCGCTCGACAAGCTCTCGGAGCCGCTGCAG
>JBFWQN010000197.1:0-8825 GCA_050249405.1 Hyphomicrobiaceae bacterium
AGACACACCGCAACTGCGGCCAGCAAGCAGCGGACACGGCTGCTCAACGCTGCGGACAGCTTCCTCACCATCGTTTCCTCCTTCAGATTATTCCCCGCTTCATCACCAGAGCACCGAGCGAGGTTCGATCAATCGAGAGTAGGAACGATTGGTCGCCAGTGGCAAGCCACAATACGGAGCGCCACAATACGGGGAGGTGCGACGGGCAGGTCTCGCATCGTTCTCCAAGCTTGCCCACTTTGCCGGGAGGTCCGATCATCGCCCGTCGAGCGAGGAGGGAGTGACGCATGAGGCTCATGGGTAAGGTTGCGATCATCACCGGTGGCGCACACGGCATGGGGGAAGCGGAGGCCCGCCTTTTCGCCAAGGAAGGCGCGGCCGTCGTCATCGCCGACGTGCTGCAGAGCGAAGGTGAGGCCGTCGCCGCCGACATCTGCGCCGGCCAGGGCCGGGCGATGTTCGTGAAGACCGACGTGACGTCCGAGGCGGCTTGGAGCCATTTGATCGCCAGCACGATCGCGGCCTACGGCAGGCTCGACATCCTGGTGAACAACGCCGGCATCAGCGGCAGCTCGGTCGGCGACGAGCTGGCGCTGGCGGGATGGGAGAAGCTGATGGCGACCAATGCCACCAGCGTTTTCATCGGCACGACGCGGGCGGCGGCCGAGATGGCGAGAACCGGCGGCGGCTCGATCGTCAATATCTCGTCCATCATGGGCTTCATCGGCGGTGCGGAGGGCCACCCGGCCTACAGCGCATCGAAGGGGGCGGTCCGCATCTTCACCAAGAGCGCGGCCGTCCGTTACGGACCCGTCGGCGTCAGGGTCAACTCGGTGCATCCCGGCTATCTGCCGCCGATGCTGAACAACACGAATGCGGCCGGGCGCGCGGCCAAGGCGGCGGCAACGCCGCTGCGACGGCTGGGCGAGGTGATGGACGTCGCCTACGGCGTCCTCTATCTGGCATCCGACGAGGCGTCGTTCGTCACCGGCACCGAGCTGGTGATCGACGGCGGCTACATCGCGCAGTGATCCGCGAGCGTGCCACAGCGCGCAGCGCTTGCGGCGGCGCTGGATTGACGGGCCGGCAACGAGCAGAGGACACGCTGGAATGAACCTCGATCTGAAGGGAAGGTCGGTGCTCGTCACCGGCGGAAACCGGGGCATCGGACTCGCAATCGCGCTGGCCTTTGCCGAGGAAGGCGCCAACGTTGCCGTTTGCGGACGCGACAGAGCCGCACTCGAGGCCGCCGAGGCGAAGATCGCAGCAAAGGGCGTCAAGGCCAAAGCCGTTGCAGCCGACCTCTTCACCGCCGCGGGCTGCGTGGAGGCCGTTCAGGCACCCGTCGCTGCATTCGGTGGCCTCGACGTGCTGGTCAACAATGCCTCGACGTCGGTGAGCGGAAACATCGAGACATTGAGCGACGAGGGCTTGATGGAGCGGCTCAACGGCAAGACGTTGGCCTATATGAGATGCTGCCGCGCCGCGCTTCCGCACCTGCGCAAATCCCAACGCGGCCGCGTCATCTGCATCGGCGGCACGGCCGCGCGCCACGCCGGCGACACCGCGCTGCCGAGCGCTTTGGGCAACTCCGCGATCACGGCCTTCGTCAAGCAGTTCAGCAACATGGAGGCGGCCAAGGGGATCACGGCGAACGTCGTGCATCCGCCCTTTACCAAGACCGATCGCTATCCGGCGCGTCGCGCCGCCCTCGCAAAGCAGCTGGGCATCAGCGAGGCGGAGGCCGAGGTCCGGTACGCAGCCCAGTTCCCGATCGGCCGTATCGTGGAGCCGTCGGATATCGCGCCGATGGTCTTGTTCCTCGCGTCCCCGCTCGCGTCGGCGATCACCGGCCAGAGCATCGCCGTCGATGGCGGCTCCACGCCGGGCATTTTCTACTGAGTTCGAAAGCATGAGAGCCGGCCCGGTGCGGCCGGCTCTCCCAACCTCGTCAAGCGGCGCGTTTGGGGCAGGTCAGTGCGATGAGCCTGTCGATGCTCTCGGCCTCGTCGATGTGCCGGCACGCACTGACGAGGTCGGCATACTGCCGCTCGCCGATGGCTGCGACGGTGCCGATCGGGGCCAGGCGCCCGGCCAGCTCGTCCAACGTCATGATGAACTCGCGCCCCGTGGCCTGCAGCGTGTGGGCGACACCGTCGCGTGTGATGATCGTCACCCGCGGCGAGAATAGCGGCGGTGTGTGCGAAGGAACCACGCGGACACGCTGCATCATGGCCTCGAGGCCTGGCGGATCCGGCTCGCCGACGCTCTGCGCGACGTTCTTCGTGACCGGAAAGCCACCGGCGAGGATGGCGTAGGCGGCATAATAGTGCGGTTGCTCCGGCCCAGGCTCGAGGTCCGTGCGCTTCGAGGGAAACGCAGGGCTCGGATACTGGGTCTCGAGCCAGTTCACCTGGCATTCGACGTGCTCGACGTCCTCCGCGTGAATTCCGTCGCGTTTGCAAAGTGCGGCCGTCACATCGACGTGGGCGATATTGTACCCGGCGGTCGAATAGATGCGGTAGATCGTCTCCAGGAAGCGCCAGCTTTTGCCGAGCTCCGCCGTGATGGCGGCGAGGTCGGCCGTGCGCGCACCGGAGAAGCTGTGGCTGAGGTGGCCTTCCTTGTTCCCGAGGTAGGAGAAATAGAACCCGGCGTCGCCCTCGAAAACGGTATCGCCACCTGGGATGCCCTGACGGGCCAGGCCGACAGCGAGCAAGGCGTTGCGCACGGCCGCACCTTCACGCACCGAGCGGCCGCCGCTCCGTCCACCCTCGAGATTGCCGGCCGCGAGGTTGACGCACTGGGCGAGTGCGCCGTGCACCTGCTCCTCCGGCAGTCTCATGATCTTGGCGATGGCCGCCGCGGCGCCGAAAATGCTGAACAAGGCACCCGAGTGGTAGCCGCGCGCCAGGATGGCCGGCTCGAAGTCGGCAGCGAGGCGCTCCATCACCTCGTAGCCGGCGACCACCCCGGTCAAATACTCGCGGCCCGAGCAGCGGGTGGCCTCGGCCGCCATCAGCGCAGCGGGAATGATCGCGCAATTCGGGTGTCCGACCATGCGGAACGTATCCCATTTGCCACCGGCGAAGATCATCTCGGCGTTGATGAAGGCCGCACCGGCACGCGAGAAACGCCGGCCCTCGACGAGAGCCGAGATTGCGCCTTTGGCTCCCTGCTCGTCCTCCTCGACGAGGCGGATGGCCTGCTTCGTCTCCGGGAACTCGTGACCGAGCAGCGATGAGGACAACGCTTGCAGCGTCACGCCCCGCGCCCGATCGACGACATCTGGAGGAAGTTGCGCAAAAGTCAGACCTGCGACCCACCTCGAGAGCTGGCGATTGATGCTTTCGGCTGGCATGTGGCTGAGCTCCTTGTCGGTTCGACTGGCAGACAGCATACCATTCAAACTCGCTATGGCTCCGACCCTCGAATGCAAGTGGGCGAGCATGCCGGCACGCCGGGCTCGATGTGGCCCGATCCGGGGGCGGTCGGCTCCCTTGCCGGGAACGCAATCGCGGCGGCCTCGACCGGCGACGTTGACGGCGGCCGCCTGCGGCTCCCATGCTGATGGCCCAAACAACAATAATTCGGGAGGGTGCCACGATGCGCAGGCGCACATTCTTGAGGCTCGCCGGCAGTGCCGGCGCCGGTCTTACAGCTTTTCCAGGCATCGTCGGCGCCGAGGCGCCCTGGCCGAGCAAGCCGGTGAAAATCGTCGTTCCCTTTGGTGCCGGCGGCGGAACCGACGCCCTCGCCCGCTACTGGGCCGAGAGGCTGGCCCAAGCCTTCGGCCAGCCCTTCGTCGTCGAGAACCGGGGTGGCGGCTCCGGCATCATCGGCTCGGAAGCCGTGGCGAAGTCCGCGCCGGACGGCCACACGCTGCTGCTCTCGTCGAACTCGCCGACTGTCAATCTGCCACTGCTGCGCAAGCTGCCCTACGACCCGTCGTCGCTGGAGCCCGTGGTGCGCGTCGGCGACGCCGTGACGGGATTCTGCGTGCATCCTGGCACCGGCCTGAAGTCGGTCAAGGAGCTGGTCGAGTACGCGAGGGCCAATCCCGGCAAGCTGGCGTGCTGCTCGGGCGGAGTAGCCACCAGCAGCCATATGCGCATGGAGATGCTGGCGCATCGCGCCGGCGTGAAATTCCTGCATGTTCCCTATCGCGGCGGCGCCGATGCCTTGAACGACCTGCTCGCCGGAACCGTGCATTTCATGAACGACCCAACCACCAATCCATCAGCCAAGGCCGGCAAGCTTTCCATGCTGTGCGTCAATCACGGAACCCGCAGCCCCGAGTTCCCTGACGCGCCGACGTTGACGGAAGCCGGATTTCCGAACTCCGACGTCACGTTGTGGTTCGCGATCTGGGCACCCGTCGGCATGCCGAAGGCCGTCGCCGAAGCCATTCACGCCAAGGTGACGGAGATATCGAAGGAGCCCGGCTTGCCGGCTCGCCTGCTGCTCGGCGGCAGCCTGCCGGTCACGTCGACGCGAGAAGAGCTGGCCACCTTCCATGCCGCAGAGAGGAAAGCGACCAGCGACCTCATCAAGGCGGCCGGTATCAAGCTCGAATAGGGCGCAGGCTTGTATCTTTGCCTTGCTCGTATCGATGATGCCGCAACGGCGCTCCGCGTGCGGGCCGGTCCGCACGTGAAGGACTAGGCGCGCCCTGATCACCGGGCAGAGGCGATCGGGGCGAGCAGCAAGTGCGGATCGTGCCGCCCGGATAGACGCAGGCGCATGAGCGCCGCTCCACTCGCGCAGGCGAGCCGATCTCGAGGCTACTGCGGCGCGGGGATGTACTCGGCCTCGTCGCCGGGCACGAGGGGGAAGCGCTTCTGCTGCCAGTCCTCCTTGGCCGCGCGGATGCGGTCGCGCGATGAGGAGACGAAGTTCCACCAGATGTGGCGCGGGCCGTCCATCGGCTCGCCGCCGAGCACCATCAACCGCGACTGCGCCGCGGCCAGGATCGAGATGCGGTCGCCTGGCCGGAAGACGAGGAGGCGACCGGCCTCGAACGTCTCGCCCGCGATGTCGACGATGCCCGAGGCGATGTAGACGGCCCGCTCGTCGTAATGGGCATCGAGCGGCAGGACTGCACCTGGAGCCAGCACGACCTCGGCATAGAGCGTCGGATGCGGGAAATCGACCGGCGAGCGCCGGCCGAAGGCCTCACCCAGGACAAGACGAACACGCTTCCCCTCGCCTTCGATGCGCGGCAATTCGGCGAGGCCGTGATGCGCGAACGCGGGCGCGCTCTCCTCGGCGTCTTTCGGCAGCGCGAGCCACGCCTGGATGCCGAACATCTCGCGTGCCTTCGCCTGCGTCTCTGGCGTCTCGCGCTCAGAATGCACGATGCCCTGGCCGGCGGTCATCAGGTTCACCTCGCCGGGGCGGATCACCATCGACGTGCCGAGGCTGTCGCGGTGCCACATCTCGCCCTGGAAGAGGTAGGTGACCGTAGCGAGCCCGATGTGCGGGTGCGGGCGCACGTCGATACCCTTGCCGATCAGGAACTCGGCCGGCCCCATCTGATCGAAGAAGATGAACGGGCCGATCATCTGACGCCCTTGCGCCGGCAGTGCACGGCGCACCTCGAAGCCGCCGAGGTCACGGGCACGCGGCACGATCACCTGCTCGATGGCGCTGCAGGAGTGGGTGTCACCCGGAACGGGATCGTTGTGGGGGAGCGTGCTCATACGGCCTCCGCTGTGGGAGCGGCCTGATCGGACCGGCCGCTCCCACCACATAAGCATGTGGCGGCCTGCTGCAAACCTGGCCGGTAGACGGTCGATTGAGGTCGAGCCTTCTGAAAGCCCCCGCGGATTGGCGGCGAGGATTGGGGGGTGGCGCTTCACGGCAAGGGTGGTCTAAGCTTTCGCTCAACAGGCGGAATGCCGGGACCACCCAGAGGGAGGACATCGATGAGACGAATGATGACGGCCGCCGCGGCAGCCTTGGTGCTGGGCGCGGGGGCGAGCGGGGCCTTGGCGCAGGCCAAGGTCTGCGACAGCCCCAAGCAGATGGACGGCTTCAAGACCTGCGCCGACGTCGCCAAGGCCGAGGCCGAAGGGGCGTTCACGCTCTACTCGACCGATCCTGAGAAAGGCCAAGTCGCCCTGCTCAAGGGCTTCACCGACGCCTTCCCGAAGATCAAGACCAGCTACGTGCGGCTGCAAGCCGGTGCGCTCTACGCCAAGCTGCTTGCCGAGCGCAATGCCAAGTCGCATCTGGTCGATGTGCTCGTCATCTCCGACATGGGCATGGTGCAGGACTTTACGCGCCGCAAGGGTTTCCACCAGTACGTCTCGCCGGAGATGGCGGCGTTCAAGCCCGAGTACAAGTCCAAGCCGGAAGGCTTCTGGACCTGGGGCTGCATCATCACGAGCGGCATCGCCTACAACCCGAACAACGTGAAGCCCGAGGACGCGCCCAAGAAGTGGGAGGACCTGCTCGATCCGAAGTTCAAGGACGCCCTCAACGTCAAGGTGTCGAACTCGGGCCTGCAGATGTCGGCGTGGTACGTCCTGAAGCCGATCCTCGGCGACGAGTTCTTCAAGAAATTCGCCGAGAACAAGCCGCGCGCCTTCGATAGCTACGTGCAGCAGTACGGACGCCTGATCGACGGCCAGGACAAGGTGATCATGGCTGCCCAGTACTCGGGCTTCGTCGAGTTCAAGGCCAAGGGCGCTCCGCTCGCGTTCGTGGCGCCTGATACGGGCATGCCCTCGGCCCAGCAGACGGCCGGCATCGTCTCGGACGCGCCGCACCCGAACGCCGCCCAGCTGTTCATGGACTGGTTCCTCTCGGCCAAGGGACAGCAGGTCTACGCCAACGTGCTGTTCAACCACTCGGCCCGCGAGGACGTCCAGCCGCCGCCGAACGCGTTGCCGATCAGCAAGATGAAGCTGCTCTTTCCGAAGGATTACGACGACTTCGAGAAGAAGCGCCCGGAGTTCGTAAAGGAGTGGGACCGCATCGTCGGCGCCAGGAAGTGATCTAGGCACACGTTCAGCCCTCACATCGGCCCTCTCCCCGCAAGGGGAGAGGGGGAACGGCGCCCATGCAAAAAGCCATCGTCGAGCATACCTCGCACGAGCTGAAAGCCCGTCTCGGCTGGCAGACGCCGGTATCGCTGCTGCTGGCGCTGGTGGTGGGCTTCCTCGTGCTCCTGCCGGTGCTCTTCCTCTTCGAGAAGACCTTCAACGTCGGCGATCCGCTGTCGTTTCCGGCGAGCCAGTACGGCACGCGCAACCTGCTGTCGCTGTTCACCGAGGACTACGACATCATCCTCAACACGGTGTGGGTGGCGCTGCTCGCAACCGTGATGGCCGTTTTCTTCGGCTTTACCATCGCCTGGATCCTGACGCGGACGAACGTGGCCGGACGCGACAAGCTCGAGCGGCTGATGGAGGTGCCCTACTACATGACGCCGCTGGTCGGCGCCCTGGCCTGGGCAGTGATCGCGGCGCCGAAAAGCGGTTTCATCAACCAGGTCTGGCATGTGGCCGGCGGCACGGGCGATGTCGTCGACATCTACACGCTTTTCGGCATCGCCTGGGTGATGGCGCTGTTCGAGGGCACGGTCGCCTACGTGATGATCTCGGCGGCGATGAAATCGATGGACCCAGCGCTCGAGGAGTCGGCGCGCGTGATGGGTGCCTCGAAGCTGAGGACTACGCTCACCGTCACGCTTCCGCTGGTGCTGCCGGGCGTGCTCGGCGCCACCCTGTTTGTCTTTGCCGAGATGCTGGGCTCGTTCGCGGCCGCCCTCGTGCTCGGCATTCCCGGCCGCATCTACGTCGTGACGACCTCGATCTGGAGCACGGTCGAGGCATTTCCGCCGAACTACGGCAAGGCTGCTGCAATGGGGCTGTCGCTGTTCCTGGTGATGGTCGGCATGCTCGCCGCCTACCGCTGGGTGATCAGCCGTGGCAGCTACGCCACCATTACCGGCAAGGCGTTCCGGCCGCGTCCGATGGACATGGGGCGGGCAGCCTGGGTGCTGCTCGCGGTCTGCCTGCTCTATCTCTTCCTCGCCGTGCTGCTGCCGGTGGCGGCGCTGCTGCTCACCTCGTTCCAGACGTTCGCGACGGTGATCCTGTCGCAGGCGAAGTTCACCTTCGCCAACTATCAGGAGGCCCTGTCGCTCGGGCCGGTGCGGGCGGCACTCTTCAACAGCATCCTGCTGGGTGTGTCGGTCGCGACCATCGGTGCCGTCGTGATGGCGATGCTGGTTTGGATCATCTACCGCTCGACGATGCGCGGCCGCGGCGCGCTCGAGTATCTCGTGATGTTCCCGTCGTCGGTTCCGCGGCTGGTATTCGGGCTCGGCCTGCTCTGGGCGTGGATCAACATTCCCGGCGGGCTCTACGGCACGCTCTGGCTGCTCGGCATCGCCTATTTCACGGTGCTCCTGCCTCTCGGTGTGCGAACGATCGCGGGCGTGGTGCTGCAGATCGACAAGAGCCTCGAGGAGTGCGCGCGGGTGTGCGGTGCGGGCTGGGGCTACCAGATGCGCACCATCACGCTGCCGCTCCTGAAGCCCGGCGTGATCGCGGCGTGGATGCTGCTGTTCGCGGCCTCCGTGCGCGAGGTCGGCGCCTCGCTTCTGCTGATGGGGCCGCATTCCAAGGTGATCGGCCCATCCATCGTCGCGACCTGGGCCAACTCGGGCACGCAGCTCACGGCGGCCATGGCGCTCATTCAGACGTTCGTGGTGATGCTCGCGCTGATCATCATGTTCCGGGTGACGCGCGATACCAAGAGGGAGATGTGATGAGCGGGACGCCACGGGGATCGAGCGACGCGGCGCCAGCAGG
>JBFWQN010000198.1:0-8823 GCA_050249405.1 Hyphomicrobiaceae bacterium
TATCAAGATGACGGTGACGCCCGGCGGTGTCAGGGCGCGGGCTCCGCTGGTCGGCGAGCATACGGCGGTCGTGCTTGCGGATTTCGGCTACACCGCGGATGAGATCGCCACGCTGACGGGGGCCGGTGGCGCCTGCCGGTCGCGCTGATATGGGAGGGACCGGCCACTGGCTAGCTCGAAGGTCGAGGCCATGAAGGCCGAGGGCTCTCGCCTCGCGCGCCGGTCGGTGCTGCGGCAATGGGCAGTGCTGCTCGGCCTTTCGCTGGTGCTCGTCCTGGTGGCGTTGTGGATCAGGCTGCCGGCGGCGCTGATGATCGGGCCGATGGTGGCCGCCGTTTTCGTCGCGGCCTCCGAGGGCACGATCCGCATCCCACCTCGCAGCATGATTCCGGTGCAGGGCATCATCGGCTTCCTGATGGGGCGCGCCATCCCGCTCACCATTCTCGACGATCTCGCCCGCGACTGGCCGCTCGTGCTGCTGGGGCTCGTCGGCGTCGTGGCGGCGGCGAGCGCCATCGGCCTGCTCTTGACGCGCTCCGGCGCTTTGCCGGGCACCACTGGAATCTGGGGGTCGTCGCCCGGCGCCTCGACTCCGATGATCCTGATGTCGGAGGAGTACGGGGGCGATCCGCGCCTCGTTGCGGTGATGCAACAGCTCCGCATCCTGATGGTGATCGCCATCGCAGCGGTCGTGGCCCGCATCTGGACGCCGGACGAACCGTCCGGGTCGGCGGCTGCGGCATGGCTGGCGCCGGTCGCGTGGCCAGCGTTCGCGGTGACGGTGTCGCTGGCCGTCGGCACGGCCTACCTCGCCATGTGGCTGCGCATTCCGGCGGGGCCGATGCTGGTACCGCTCGCCACGGCCGTGCTGCTGCAGGAGACGGGCCTGCTTCACATCGAGCTGCCGCCCTGGCTGCTCGCCGGCTGCTACGCGCTGGTCGGCTGGAACATCGGGTTGCGGTTCACGCGCCCCGTGCTCTGGTATGCGTTTCGAGCTCTCCCCGTCATGCTCGCCTCCACCTTGGCGCTGATCGTGCTTTGCGGCCTGCTCGCGGGGGCCATGGTGCTGGTCGGCGGCATCGATCCCCTGACCGCCTACCTGGCCACCAGCCCAGGCGGCGCCGATTCCATCGCCATCATTGCCGCCTCGAGCAATGTCGACATGCGTTTCGTGATGGCCATGCAGACCTCGCGGCTGGTCATCGCGCTCCTGCTGGCGCCGGGCTTGTCGCGGTGGATGGCGCGAAAGGCGGGTGGCGGCGGGCCAGGGTGAGCCTTCGCTGCGCCCCGATCGCTATCTGTTGCGTACAACTCGATGCCCAAAAGGCGGAGCGACGCGGGCGCTGCACGCCGACGACGGCACTATCGTCACCGACCTCGACCACGACAGATCTGGTCCCGGGTGTTCGGACCGCCTCCCCCGCGACGAGAACAATGTCGCGCCAGGCTCCTTTCCCGTCGATACCGTCCGGCGACGCAAGCTCGCGCGTGTAGCGTCATCCCTTGCAACGGACGAACGTGAGGAAGGCGGGGCGGCGGCCCTCGCGTAGGGCCTTTGCCTCGTAGCGCGTCGGCGGCCAGTCGCCGGGCCGCTGGCGCCAGTCGGCCGCCGAGCACGCCGTCCAGACGAAGTCCGGACAACTCGCGAAAGCCATGAGGATGGTGCGCGCGTAATCGCCGATGTCGGTTGCAATACGCAACTCGGCGCCGGGCTGCATGACGCGGGCGAGCAGGCCGAGCAGGTGCCGGTTGACGAGGCGCCGTTTGATGTGGCGACGCTTCGGCCAAGGATCCGGAAACAGCACGAAGGCGCGCCCGATCGAGGCCTCCGGCAGCCAGCGCAGCACGTCGCGGACGTCGTCGGCGTGCACACGAATATTGCCGAGCCCCTCGTCCTCGATGGCGGTCAACACCTTGACCACACCATCCTCGAACGGCTCGGCGCCGATCAGGCCCACGTCCGGATGATTCCGCGCCTGCCAGAGCAGATGCTCGCCGCCGCCGAAACCGATCTCGAGCCAGATGGAGCTTGGATCTACGTGCGCCTTCGGTTGCCCACCAGCAACCGGCGCGTCGTGCGCCTTCGGTTGCCCGCCGGCTTCTGGCGTGACGAGCGCCTTCGGCTGCCCTTCGGCTTCCGGCGTGACGTGCGCCTTCCGCTGTCCTTCGGAGCCCGGCGTAGGAAATAGCTCTGCGGGAGTTGGCGGCGTCGCGCTCCCGACGGGGACGGACACGCGCGGCAGCAGCTCTCGCATCAGCCGGTCTTGTCGCGGCGACAGCTTGCGGCCGCGTCTCCGGCCGTAGGAGCGCAGCTCCGCCGCGTCCTCCTCCGGACCGTCCGGGCTCGCGGGCGACTGGCCTTGGTCGGGCAGCATGACGGAGACGAGGCTCGCAGGTGGAACGGACGGTCAGCGCGAATGGTTGATCAGCCGAAACGATCGGGCCGCGAATGGCCCATCAGGAGCCCTCGATGTCGTTCGTCCAGCTCGATCCGCCATTACCGCTTCACGTCGTCGGTAAAGGGGATGGATTTGCCATAGCCGTGATCGATTATGGCCAGGAGCACAATCTCATCTGGGTGACGGCGCTCACCGAATCCGGGGAGATTTGGTGTGCGCCCAACCCGCAGGTCCGCATGAAGCAGAACTGGACGATGGGGCGTCCGCGCGTGGAGGCGGAGGAGGCTCCATGCGCCGCCCCTTGAGGCGGCGCATGGGGCTCGATCAGCCGCGGCAGAGCGCGCAGATCTTGTTGCCGGCCGGGTCGCGCAGGTAGGCGAGGTACAGCTTGCCAGCGCCACCCTCTCGCCAGCCGGGCGGATCCTCGATCGACTTGCCGCCGTTGGCGACGCCCGCGTCATGGAACGCCTTGACCTTCTCCGGCGTGTCGGCCGCGAAGCCGATGGTGCCGCCGTTGGCGTGAGTGGCAGCCTTGCCATCGATCGGCGCCGTCAAGCCGAACATGCCGGTCTTGGTGCGATAGAAGACGCGCCCCTTGGGGTCGGCCTTGCCCTCGGGAATGCCGAGGGCGCCCAGTACGGCGTCGTAGAACTTCTTCGAGGCAGCGACATCGCTGGCGCCGACGAAAACGTGACTGAACATTGGAGCTCTCCTGTGACTGGCGCGGGATCGAGCCGCGCGAGAGTTGGCGTCGGGGATAACAGCACGGGCCTCGAGCGTAGGCCAGTAGCTTTGGTGCGGCTCTGCCCCCGCTGCATGGCTCGCACGCGCACCCGGCTCGACGCGTCCAGTGTCAGCCGCGGCGGGCTGCTTCGATCGCCGCCACGTCGATTTTTTTCATGTGCATCATGGCGGCGAATGCGCGCTGGGCCTCTGCGCCGCCAGCCGCCATCGCCTGCATGAGGACACGGGGCGTGATCTGCCAGGAAATGCCCCACTTGTCCTTGCACCAGCCGCACGCGCTCTCCGAGCCGCCGTTGTCGACGATTGCGTTCCAATAGCGGTCGGTTTCCTCCTGGGAGTCGGTCGCGATCTGGAACGAGAAGGCCTCGCTGTGCTTGAAGGCGGGGCCACCGTTGAGGCCGATACAGGGGATGCCCGCGACCGTGAACTCGACAGTCAGGACATCGCCCTGCTTGCCGGACGGATAATCGGCCGGCGCCCGGCAGATGCCATGCACGGCGCTGTCGGGAAAGGTCTCGGCATAGAACCGGGCCGCGGTCTCGGCGTCCCTCTCGTACCACACGCAGATCGTGTTCTTGGCGCTGGCCATCGGCTGCTCCTTTTCCGGCTGCAATCCTTCACCGCGAGGAGCGGGCGCCGTCCTTGGCCGGCACGCGACGCGTGCTGCGCGCTTGCGATGGCGAAGCCGCGCCCCTCGGTTCTCGAGGACGCAGCATCGACGGCCGGTCCGACAGGAGGGCGAAAAAAAAACGGCCGCCGATCGGCGGCCGTTGAAGCATGGCTCGTGACGAGCATGCCGGTGACGTCAGGCACCGACCGCCTTCCGGATGGCATCCGCGAGATCGGTGCGCTCCCAGGAGAAGCCGCCGTCGGCCTCTGGTGCGCGGCCGAAATGGCCGTACGCGGCCGTGCGGTAGTAGATCGGCTTGTTGAGCTCGAGCTTGCGGCGGATGTTGGTCGGCCGCATCGGGAAGAGCTCGGCCAGCACCTGCTCGAGCTTGGCGTCCATCTCGGAGCCGTGCTTGCCCGTGCCCTTGGTGTCGACCAGAAGCGACATCGGCTCCGGGCGGCCGATGGCGTAGGCGACCTGGATCATGCACTGCTCGGCGAGGCCGGCGGCAACGACGTTCTTCGCCAGATAGCGCGCGGCGTAGGCGGCCGAGCGGTCGACCTTGGTCGGATCCTTGCCGGAGAAGGCGCCGCCGCCGTGGGGGGCGTAGCCGCCGTAGGTGTCGACGATGATCTTGCGGCCGGTGAGGCCGCAGTCACCGTCCGGTCCGCCCACGACGAAGTTGCCCGTCGGGTTGACGAGGAAGTCGGTGCCTGACCTCGGCATCCAGCCCTTCGGCAGGGCGGAGGTGACGGCGTCGCCGATCATCTCCTTGATCATCTCGGGCGTGTAGTCCTTGCCCTTGCCGTTCGACTTCTGGTGCTGGGTCGAGACGACGACCTTCTCGCAGCCGACGGCGCGGCCGTCCTCGTAGCGGATGGTGACCTGGCTCTTGGCGTCGGGGAGCAGGTCGCCGAGCTTGCCGGACTTCCGCTGCTCGGAGAGCACCTTCAGGATCTTGTGCGAGAAATAGATCGGGGCGGGCATGAACGAGCCCTTCTCGTAGGTCTCGCTGTCGGTGCAGGCGAAGCCGAACATCATGCCCTGGTCGCCGGCGCCCTCCTCGCCCTGCTTCTCGTCGACGCCCATCGCGATGTCGGGCGACTGGCCGTGCAGCAGCACCTCGATGTCGGCGCCATGGAAGGAGAAGCCGACCTGATCGTAGCCGATGTCGCGGATCACCTTGCGCGCAATGTCCGAGATCATCTCGCGGTTGATGCGCGCTTCCTTGCTGCCGACATGCTGGTGGCTGTCGAACACCTTGAACAGCGGCGCCTGGCCGCGTCCTTCGCCGGCGATCACGACTTTGTCGGTCGTGACGAGCGTCTCGCAGCCGAGGCGTGTGTTGATGGAGCTCTTGTCGGCGATGCCGAGCTTCACGTCGTTGGCGATGAATGCGTCGAGAATGGCATCGGAAATCTGGTCGCTCACCTTATCGGGGTGACCCTCGGAGACGGATTCGCTTGTGAACAGAAAAGACTTGCGCGCCACGGCTTTCCCCATCGGCAAGAGCACTCGGATGAAGGCGAGTGTTTGCAGTCTTTAACCGGGAGGGTCAAGCGGACCGAGGCCGCGCACCCGGACGGAACGTCGCAGCCGACGCCGCAAAAGCGGCCCGCTGCTGCGGCGCCTGGGGGCGGCGTTCACATGCCCTCGAGCGCGACGGCGGGCTACTCGCCGAGCCCGTCGGGCTCCGGCTCGACGCCCGCGAGGGACCGCACGAGCTCGAGGATGGCGCGACGCGATTTCGGGTCCTGGATTCGCGAGAAGGCCTTGTTCAGCTCGAGGCCCTCGCGGGTGGAAAGAAACTCGAGGATGTTGGAATCGGCCGGCGCGGCCTCCGCGAAGCCGAACACGGGCTGCACGCGCGCCTCGGCTGCCGGCGCGTCCTCGTAGAAGAAGCTGATCGGCACTCCCAGCACGGTCGAAAGGTCGAACAGGCGGCTGGCGCCGATGCGATTGACGCCCTTCTCGTATTTCTGGACCTGCTGGAAGGTGAGGCCCAGGCGCTCGCCGAGCTTCTCCTGGCTGATGCCGAGGAGCATGCGGCGGAGGCGAACCCGGCTGCCCACGTGAACGTCGATCGGATTAGGTCTCCGCGAGCCCTTTTCTTCCACCTCGGTGTCTTCCATGAGCTTCCCACTCTTCAACATGCTGAACTGGCCCCCCGGTTCATGCGAGAGCGGCGCAATTTCTAGGTGCACAGGCTGTCCGCGTCAATCGATAGTGCATGAAATACTCGGCTTAATGTTATGCTATCTTTAGTTATATTTTACCATTGTAGCCCGCATTGGTTGTAGAATTCGACATCTCATCGTCTGTTCTCGGTCTGCGTGTGCGAGGCACGAGCACCAGCAAGCCGGCGAGAGCGGCCAGCAGGCCGGCAAATACGGCATCTCCAAATTGAGCATAGAGCGGCGCTGGCGCGACGCCCGGCAGGCTCGCATCGGCTGTGCCGATGACATCGAGCCCGAGGCTCGCGACGATCCGCCCGCGCGCGTCGATCACCGCCGAGATGCCGTTATTCGCGGAGCGGATGACTGGCAGTCCTTCCTCGACGGCACGAACCCTCGTCTGATGCAGGTGCTGTCGCGGCCCAGTGGTATTCCCGAACCAGCCGTCGTTGGTGAGATTGAGCAAGGCCGCGGGCCTCTCGCCCGGCGACACGACCCTCCCCGGAAAAATGGCCTCGTAGCAGATCAGCGGAGCGAGCGGAGGCAGCCCCGCGATGCGCAGCAGCGGTCGCGGGCTCGGCCCGACGTCGAAGCCGCCGCGCATGCGCGTCAGTTGCTCGAAGCCAATGGCCTCCAGCGCCGACTGCATCGGCAGGTACTCGCCGAACGGAACGAGATGCGTCTTGTCGTAGGTCGCGGCCGGATGCCCTTGCGAGTCGAGAACGGCAAGGCTGTTCAGCACCCGCCGCCCCCGCCCGGAGACCTGCAGCGGCACCGGCTCGACACGGATGAGACCAGAGACGAGGTGCCCCCCCCGCGGCACGACATCGGAAATGTCCGTGAGCGCCTGCGGCGTGTCGAGGGCGAGGAACGGCATCGCTGCCTCCGGCCACACCACGAGGTCGATGCCGCGCGCGTCGTCGATGCCCCCCGAAGGCGCGCGGCGCGTGAGGTCGAGATGCCGGTCGAAGTTGCGTCGCTGATGCTCGGGTCGCCACTTCTCGCGCTGGGGGATGCTCGGCTGGACCAGCCGCAGCCGCATCTGTACGGCAGGCGCCGCCGGTGCCTCGGCAAGGCGGAGCCAGCCCCAGCCGGCCAGCAGCGCCAGGGGCACGAGCGAGGCGAGCCCGGCGATCAGCGTCGCGCGCAAGCGCTCATCCCGGCGGCGGCCGGCATGGTCCACCCACGTGACCAGGGGGGCCGAGAGAACGGGCACGGCGAGCAGCGTCAGCCCGTAGATGCCGAGGAGGGCGGCCGACTGCATCATGACGCCCGGAGAGGTGAGCGCGTAGCCGAGCACGTTCCACGGGAAGCCGGTGAGGATATGGCCGCGCAGCCATTCGGCGATCGCAAGGGTCACGGCGAGAGCCAGCACCCGGCGCAGCCCCGGGCACCAGGCGAGGCTGGCTGCTGCTGCGGCGGCGGCCCAGAATAGAGAAAGGCCCGCCGGCATCGCGGTCACGGCGAAGGGCATGAGCACGGCGAACTTGTCCGGCTCGACCAGGAACGCCTCGCCGATCCAGAAAAGCCCCGCGAGAAAGTAGCCGAAGGCGAACCACCAGGCGATGGCCGCCGCATGTGCCGCCGGACGGCGCGGGGCCGTGGCGATGGCGACATCGATCGACAGCACCAGCACAGGCAGCGTGAGGAACAGCACCGGCCAGAGAAAGAAGGGCGCCATGGCCAGCACCGAGACCGCGCCCGCGCCGAGCGCGAGACCGCGCCGCTGCCAGCGCCCGAGCCCGGGGAGGGGAAGGCGGGACGGCTGCGCCGTCTCGTCGGACACGCGAGGCTGGTGGAGCATGGCCGCCTTGTCCGAGGTCGGCGCTGCGGCGTCAAGACAGCCTTGCCGCCGCAGCCCGGACGATGTGCAACCTGGGATCAAGCGCGCGAAAGCTCACGGCGATGCCGGTTTGCGGGCGCGCGTCACCCGCTTCGCCTTGGCCCGCGGCTTTGGCTTCGGCACCTCCGGTGCGAGCGCCGCCTCGACCACACGGAGCGCATAGGCCGGCAGCGCGAACGCGGCGACATGCACGGCCGGCGTCCAGTAGCGCGTGGTGATTGACCGCTTCTCCTGGCGGCGACCGAGCTTCTTCACGGAGATCTCGGCGAGCTCCGGCGTATCGGACGCCCAGTTGAGCGCAAAGGGCCCGCCGAAATAGCAGGGCTGCGTGCACAGGTAGGGCGCCACGCGCTTGAACAGGGCGCCGAGCGCACGTGTCGTCCCCGCGAGCTGGTCGGGGAAGAGAAACGGCAGGCCATTCTGGGTGACGAGGATGCCGCCCTCCTTCAGCGCCCGGCGGCAGTCGGCGAAGAACTCCGGCGTATGCAACACGGCCGACGGGCCGATCGGCTCGGAGCTGTCGACGATGATCGCGTCGAATTTCTCGGTCGTGCCGGCCACGTATTTGAGCCCGTCGGCAATGACGAGGTCGCAGCGCTTGTCCTCGTAGCAGCCGTCGGCAACCTCTGGATAGTGCCGGAGCGACAGGTCGACGACCGAGCGGTCGATCTCGCACAGCGTCGCCTTGGCGATGGACGGGTGCTTCAGCACCTCGCGCATGACGCCGCCGTCGCCGCCTCCGACGACCAGCACGCGCTCCGGTCCCTTCAGCGCCATCAGCGGCACGTGCGCCATCATCTCATGGTAGACGAACTCGTCGGACGTCGTGAGCTGGCAGACCCCGTCGAGCATCAGGACGGTGCCCCACGTCTCGTTCTCGAAGATCACGAGATGCTGGTGGTCGGTCTTGACCTCGTGCAGCACCTTCGACGCCTCGAGCCGCACGCGCCAGTGCGGATGGAATGTCTCCTCGATCCAGCGGTCGGGCTTGGTCATGGCTGAGCTCCTGGCGGCATCGGTACCGACCACCTTGCAGAATGGAAACTATTCGAG
>JBFWQN010000199.1:0-8821 GCA_050249405.1 Hyphomicrobiaceae bacterium
CGGCGGGGTATCAATTCCCAAGTCGATATGAGCCTTCGCCGTGGGTCCCCGCCTTCGCGGGGATGACGGCAATTCGCTTCGGCAGATTGCCCTACCTCCCCCCCGCCCCCTCGCCCACGATCACGAACGGGGCCCAGGCGGAGGGGGGCTGGCCGGCGTCGATCATGGAGAGCATGGTCTGGCGGAAGGCCTCGGCACGGCCGAGGCGGGGCTCCTTCGCGAGGCGTGCGAACGTCTCCGTCGTGAGCCACACGGTCGCCGCCGAGTTGACGGCCCAGTGCGAGACGAGCAGCGCGCGGGCACCGGCGAAGAAGAAGGCGCGCGCCAGCCCCGACAGCGCATCGGCGCCCACCTCGGCGCCCGATGCGGTGTTGCAGGCCGAGAGCACGACCCAGTCGGCCTTCAGCTTGAGGGCTGCCACCTCGGATGCCGTGAGCAGACCATCGTCGTCGTCGGAGGGTGTGGCCGGTGGCGTGAGCACCAGGGCCGGCTCGGCGAGGCCCGACAGCTCGCCAGCCACGAGGCCGTGCGTCGCGAAGTGGATGACGCGGTAGCGCTCGAGCGCGGTGCGGCGGACGCGGGTCTCCGTGGCGTCGAGCCCGAGCAGCAGCGCCGTCTCCGGTGCCTTCAAGGCGCCGGCGATGGCGCGGATCTCGGCCGCCGTCTCCGGCAGCGGGGTCAGCTCCGCGAGCGCCCTGAGATCCGGCCGGCCGTTGCGATACAGCGCCGCCAGCGCCGGCACCCGCGACGCGGACCGCTGCGAGCCCGGGCGTCCCGAGAGCTGCGGATCGCCGATGCCGAGGAACGGCTCGGCCGCCTCGAGGCTGGCCCCGACGCGCCGCAGCGCCTGCAGCGACGGGACCGACGGCAGCACGCTGGTGGCGTGGCGGCGGGCGAGCCATTCGGCACTGCGCAACTTGGCCGCGGGATCGCCACCTGGGGCAACCGGCGCCGTGACGAGCACCTGGAACGGCAGGCTGGTCAGCGGTCCCGTCGGAACGAGGATGAGGCGGGACTTGCCGCGGATCAGATTGTCGACGGGGCCGAGCAGCAGCTTGTAGAGCGCGTGCGCGCGATCCACGTCGAGCAACGGCGCGCCCGGCCGTGAGCCGGGAGGCGCGGACAGCGGATCGAGGCCTTGGCGAAGTGCCGTCACGTGTGCGGCGAGCGCCGCCTGCCCCGCCGGGATCCGCGCCCAGAGCGAGCCTTCCCGCGTGATGGCCCAGACGTAGCTCTGGTCGCGCCCGACGAGCATCGTCACCAGCGCCTCGGTCGGGCCGAGCAGCGCCTGCGTTTCGCCGACGGCGAGCGGCTGCGGATCCGTCAGCGCCACGTAATCGGGAAAGGCGGCAACGATGGCCTTGTGCTCGGCGAGCGCGATCTGGTCGAGCCGCGTCTGCTCGTCGATACGCGCCTTGCGATCGGACTGGAACGCGGCATAGCCCGGAAGCCGCGCCTCGGCCGCCTCCATCTCGCGGTGGAGGGCCATGATCGCGCCAGCTCCTTTGGAGGCGACGGACGATAGCTCGCCCAGCTCCTTGGTGATGGCGTTCCTTTCGCTGTCGGCACGCTCGCAACCGGTTTTTTTCTGCCCCGGCGGGCAGCGCACCAGATGCTCCTGCAACTTGGCCACCAGCTCGGTCTGGCGCTTATAGGTCGGCGCGTTGTCCCGGTGGCTCGTCAGGCTCGCCTCGCGGAAGCGCTCGAGCAGGCTCGCGTAGGTGGCGTCGCGGCGCTGCACCTCGCTCCAGCGGGCGAGCTCGCGCATGTCCTCCTGATGCAGGGCCAGCACCTTCTCGGACGCGTCCTGGCGGCGGCGGATGCGGCGGCCGAGGTCGCTGTCGCCGGCCGCGAGGCGCGCCGACATGCGGGCGAGCGCCGAGGCTGCGGTCGTGGTCCATGCGCGCTGGCTCGCCGCATAGCTCTCGCCGGCGAGCGCGGCCACGTCGCCGCCGCGATTGGCAACCTGCCACGCCGCATCCACGAGGCCGGTGAAGGCCGAAGCCTGCCGGCGCACCTCGTTCTCCATGACGTGGGCGGCGAGCGTCTGCGCCTCGCGCTTGCCCGTCAACAGGCGCACGGCCTCCCGGTAGGACGCGAGCGCTCCCTGTGCGTCGCCACGGGCGAGCGACACGGCGCCGAGGCCCGCATGTGCGCTGGCGTTGTAGGAGTGATCGGCGCCGACGATGCCCGAGCGGATGGACAGCACGCGCTTCAGGATGGGCTCGGCCTCGGCGGGACGGCCCAGTGCGACCAGCGCCTCGCCGAGCTTCTCCATGCCCTGGGTGACGCCGGCCGAATCCTTGCCGTAGACCTTCTCGCCGATGCGCACGTTCTCGCGGAAGGCGCGCTCGGCGATGTCCCAGCGTCCGGCCGCGTCTGCGATGAAGCCCAAGCCGTAGGCCTGGATGGCCACCTGCTCGTGGTCCGGCCCGAACTCGGCGCGTGTTGCCGCCAGCAGGCGCTCGGAGGCCGCGAGCGCGGCGGCGGTCTCGTTGCGGCGCCACAGCTCTGCGGCGGCTTCCTGCTGCTGTTTCAGGGCTGGGGAGGGAAGCTGGCCGGGCTTCGCCGTCTGCGCGAGCGACGGAGGCCCGAGCAGCATGCCCGCCACGGCTGCCATCGAAGCCAGGCCAGTGAACAATGATCGCGTCCGCGTTCCCATCCCGCTCTCCTTGCCCCGCACGTGCTACTTGCCGGGGCAGCCTGTCGTGACGTCACCGGCGCGAGCAACCGGCTTGCCGTTGATGAAGACGCCCGAGGCGCCACCGACGACGATGCCGCCGCAGCCCGTCGTGTCGCCGACCGTCGCCGCAGGTCGGCCGTTGATGAAAACGTTGCTCGAGCCCGAGGTGACGGCGTTGCCGTCCGTCGTCCGATCGCCGACCCGGGCCGCGGCGGCGCCGCCGATCGACACGCCCTTGGCGCCCTCGGTGATCACGCCGGGACCCGGGGCGGCGGACGGGGCTGCAGGGCGCTCCTGAGCGAGGGCCGCACTCGCAAGACCGGCAACGACCAATGCTGCTACAGTGCCAATCACCGATTTTTGCATCTCGTTCTCCCTGCCAGGCCGGAGCCGGCTCTCGAGCCGCAACCAGCTTCGTCCGCAATCATGACTTTTCTCGGCTCCGCGCCAGCCGGGCCCATCGCATCAGATGCCCAGCAGCGGACGCAACGATCCGGCCGCCGTGGCGAACCCGATGCCGAGGAGCAGGACCAGCGCGGCCATTCGGAAATGCCGGTCGCCGCCACGATGAAAGAAGCGGCTGCCGAGCCACGTGAAGCCGACGAAGAAGGGCAACAGGATCAGCGCGACGGTGGCGGCCTCGAGCGTGAAAAGACCGAACGAGGCATGCGAGGCAGCCCCGCAGAGCGCGATCGAGCCGGTGACCGCCAACACGTCGGCGCGAAGCTGCTTCGCCTCGCCGCCCTGGGCCATCAGCACCGCGACCGAAGGCGGGCCGCCGATGCCGGCAGCTCCCTGCAGAATGCCACTGACGGTGCCTGCCACGACATTCATCCAGAGCCGCCCCTGCAGCCGGCCGCTCGGCTTGCGCCACGTACCCAGCGCCATCAGCATCACCAGCACGCCGATGGCGCCGGTCATGATCTTCGGATGGATCGTGGTCAGGATCAGCGAGCCCAGCGGCGCGCCGAGCAGAATGGCGAGCGCCACGGGCACCATGCGGCGCCGGTCGGCGTGGCGGAGCGCCTCCGGGAGCAGCTGTACGACGGCCGGAAGCCCGATGAGGCTCGCGGCGGCCACCGCCGTGCGAGGACCGACCGCGAGCGCAAGGGCCGGCACCAGCGCCAACGCACCGCCGAAGCCGACGAACCCACGCAGGAAACCGCCGATGGCGGCAGCCCCCGCAATCACCGCGGCCGTGCCGCCGTCGAGCGAGACACCGGCGACCTCGATCACGTGCACCACCTCGAGCCGGCGGCTATTGCCCCGCCGCGTGAGATCATGTGTTCAGATAATTCAGCGGACACCCCGCACCGTCCCAGTCCAAGGCCACGAGACGGCCGGACATCGACAGCGTGACATAGGCGGTCTTGAGGCCCGGCCCACCGAAGCAGATGTTGGTCACGTAGGGATCGCCTGGAATCGGGATGTGGCGGAAGTTGCCCGACGGCGACATGACCGTGATGCCGGGATTGAACAGCGTCGCCACGCAGATGTTGCCTGCCGCATCGACCGCGAGCGAGTCGAACAGGTTATAGCCGCCCACGCCGGCCACCATCCTGCCGCCAGATGGCGATGGCCACGGCTGCTTCTTCACCACCCCGGGCGAGACGATGTCGTAGGCCCACACACGGCCCGTCTGCGTCTCGGCGACATAGAGCACCTTGCCGTCGGGCGAGAGGCCGCAGCCGTTCGGCGTGGTCAGCGGAAAGGCAACCTCCCTGATCTCGCTGCCGTCGGCCTTGGCCCAGTAGACGCAGCCGCGATCCCAGTCGCGGTCGCGCACCTTGCCGAGATCCGTGAAGTAGAAGCCGCCGTGCGCGTCGAAGACGAGGTCGTTGGGGCCATTCAGCTTGTGATTGGGCCCCTTCGTGTAGAGCACGTCCACCTTGCCGGTAGCGAGGTCCACGCGCTCGATGCGTCCGCCCTTGTAGTCCTTCGCCTGCATGTGCGGGCGGATGCCGTCGGGCCCCTCGATCCACTCGAAGCCGCCGTTGTTGCAGATGTAGCAGGCGCCGTCGGGACCCATAGCGGCGCCGTTCGGCCCGCCACCCGTGGTGGCAACGATGCGCGTACGGCCGTCGGGCTCGACGCGGGTGAGGGTGCCCCGGGCGATCTCGACGAGGAGGACGGCGCCGTCGGGAAGGGCTATCGGGCCTTCGGGAAAGCGCAGGCCGCGGGCGATCTCGCGGATTTCGGGCATGGCGGGTGCTCTCGGATGGAGGGGGAGTGGCCGACGTTAGCTGCGCCCCGCGATCCCGTCACCCCGTTCGTTACGCTGCCTTCGCAGCATCGATCCAGCCCGCGATACGCGCCGCCTCGGGCACGGCCTGATCGCGCAGCACCCGTTGACCGGCCGGCGATGCGGCAAAGGCGAGGACGGCACCGCACAGGGCTCCCACATCGGCATCGGCCACGGCACGCGCGTCGAGATATCCAGCGCCCGTGAGGAGGCGCGCCTGGGTGCCGTTGATGCCCGGAACCTCGAGCACGAGACGCGTCTGCTGCTGCCACAGGCGCAGCGTCGGGGCGTCGATACCCGAGTGGCCGAGCCGTGCGGCGAGCGATTGCGGATCGGCGGCGAGAAATTCTGCAACCGTGCGGACCCCGACGGCGAGCATCCTGTCGGCCGTCTTGCGGCCGATCGATGGCGCCCGCTCGACGTCGTCGGCAAGCTCGAGCCTCGCGCCCGGCCGCGTCGCAACAGGCGGCACCTTGGCCGCTGCCGCCGCCGCAACCGGCGAGACAGCGTTCACGACAGGAGCGGCGCGAGCGACTTGGGCCGGGACGAGGTCCAGGGCTGGAGCAGGCTCGGGAGCCGGTGGCGCCTGGTCAGCCGTCCGCGCCGGCGTCCCCGCCACCATCGCCGGTTTTGCCAGTGTGGCAGACGGACCGATCCGGGCCTTCATCGGCTGTGTGATCCACGCCGAGACGGGCGGTACAGGCACGCGCTCGAGCCTTCTCGACGGGGGCCGCGCGGACACCTCTGCCGCATGCCGCTCGCGAACCGCGCGGTCGTCCTCGGGCAATGTCATCTCGACTCTACCCGTCGCCATCAGCTCGTCGTACATCGCCTCGACTTGGCGGCGATCGGCGGCATCGGCGAGGCGCTTGAGAATGAACGCTTTCGGCAGCTGCAGAGTGGCGCGAAGGACGGGCCCGAGGAGGCTCTCCTCCGGCGGCTCGACGCGTGCCTCGGCCACGGCTCGATCGAGCACGCGCGCCACGCTGGCTGCCGCCTTGACGAGGAGCACGGAGACGAGTTGCCGCCCGACAGGGTCCAGACCCGCCGGCGGATCGACGACGCCGCGGGCGATGTCGTAATGGGCAATCAGCCGCTCGTAATCGCGATTGGAGCGGGCAGCCCCCTCGCGCACCAGCCGCTGCAGCCAGCCGGGATCGTCCGAGAGCGTTGGCAGTGGCTCCCGCTGGTCCGCGAGGCCTGCGGCCCGCAGCGTGTCGTAGGAGCGGTTGATGCTCCACTCGGCGGCGCGGTGAATGTTGTTCTCGGCCTCCGACTGCGCCGTATGAAAGGGCATCAGCGGATCGGTGAGGTAGTGGCTGAGCACGCCCGCCGTGTAGGCCGCCTCCGACCAGTCCTTCGCCGACAGGGCCGCAACCAGCTTCCCGTACCAAGCGACCGCTGCCGCCGGCGCACCGCCCCAGAAGCCGTCGCGCGGGTGCAGCACGTGGTTGGTGAAATCCTTGAAGGAATCGTCAGGTGCCTTTGCGCCCTCGACGTAACGGGCGGCATTCACGAGAAAGACGCGGCGCCATGCGTCGGCCGCCGGGCCCGTCATCTCCTGCAGCGCATCGAGTGCCAGCTTGTGATGCGTGCCCTTGCCATGCACGGCATAGAGAATCCGGAAGGCAAGGCTCATGGCAACCTCATGGCTGAAAGCTATGAGGTTGCCTTCGCTGAGTCGCACCGGCTTGGCCCAGCAATTTCGATGCGACGTTTTGCGATTTTCGGGTCACTGCGGTCCGTCGGCGACAATCACGCCGGAGAGCGCACTTCAGCCGGTCACTACGAATTTCTTCGCCTTCGCCTCGTAGTCCCCGTAGCCGAGCGTCTCGCGGAGGTCGGCAGGCTTCATCGCGCTCGCCGCTTCCGCACCTCCCGCCTTGAGCGCGGCGAGCCCGGCCTGCATGCCGGCGATGGCCGGCGAGAGCATGGCCGTCGGGTAGGTGCCGATCTTGAAGCCGAGCTCGGCGGCGCGCGTCTGTGACGGCGTGGCGCGCGGAGCGCCCGGCGACAGCACGACGAACGACGGCTTGCCCTTCGCCGCGGCCACGGCGCGGCCGATCTCGCCTTCGTCGGCGGGGGAGTCTAGGAACAGGATGTCGGCACCCTCCTCGACGTACATCTCGATGCGGGCCACGGCCTCGTCGATGCCGGCAGTCGGACGGCAATCGGTGCGCGCCAGGATCAGGATGCCCGACTCTTTCGCCGCCTCGACGGCCGCGCGAATTTTCATGCGGGCCTCCTCGCGCGGGATGCACGGCTTGCCGCCAGCCGTCAGCGCGCGCGGCGTGATCTTGTCCTCGATCAGGATGGCAGCGGCACCGGCGCGGCCGTAGGCGCGGACCGTACGCTGCACGTTCATGGCGTTGCCGTAGCCATGGTCGCCGTCGGCGAGAAACAGGGTTCCCGGGGCGGCAGCGCGGGCCATCTGGAAGCTGTCCATCATCTCGGCGAACGAGATGAGGTCGAGGTCGGGACCGGCGAGGCGGCTCGCGGCCACGCACGAGCCGGATAGAAAGGCCGTCTCGAAGCCTGCGCCAGCCGCGAGCTTGGCGCTGATGCCGTCCCAGACGGCGGGCATGACGACAAAGCCGGGCTTGGCCAGGAGGGCGCGCAGGCGGTCGGGATGGGTCATGGAGCGCTCGTCATTTGCGAAGGATGGGGAGTCAGGCCGAACGATCGGAGTCGGCCGGAGCCGGATCGTGACCCGCCCCCGGGCGCCGGGCAAGCAGCTTTCCGGTGCCACCCGCGGCAGCAGCCGGATCAAGCGGTGCGGTAGCGCTCGATCATGGTGTGATCGAGCTCGAGCCCGAATCCGGGGCCGGCGGAGATGGCCACGCGGCCGTCGCGGACAGGCGGACGATTGGTCCACATGCGCTGCCAGACGGGATCGCGCTCGGGATCGGCGAAGCACTCGATGTAGGTGCCGTGCGGAACGGCCGAAAGCAGATGCTGGGCGATCTGCGATTCCTCGTGGTGCGCGAGCCCGACGCCAGAGGCCCAGCACATGGCTGCCGATCGGCGCCAGTCCGTGACGCCGCCGCACTCCGAGACGTCGACGTTGACGAGGTCGACCGCGCGGGCGTCCAGCAGTCGACGCACGCCGTGGCTCGTGATCTCGGACTGGCCGGCATTGACAGGAATGCGGATCGCCTGGCGGACGCGGGCCATCTGCGCGGCATCGTCGTCCCAGCGGCACGGCTCCTCGAACCAGGCGATGTCCAGGTGCTCGACGAGACGGGCAAAGCGAATGGCGTCCGGCGCCGTCCAGCCGCGGTTGGCATCGACAGCCAGCACGAAATCCGGCCCAGCAGCTTTGCGGGCGGCCTCGACGCGGCGGGCATCCTCTTCCGGCGACAGACCGCCGACCTTGAACTTGCAGCCGGCCATGCCGGCGGCGCGGTACATCTCCATCTCGCGCCCGATGTCGGCGAGGGTCTTGCCCTCCATGTAGTAGCCGCCGATCGAGATGATGGGGTTGTCGCGCCGATAGCCGCCCAGCAGCTCGTTGACCGAACGGCCGACGGCTTTGCCCTGCACGTCCCACACCGCGCAGTCGACGCAGGCGATGGCCTCGAGCAGGACCTTCCTGTCGCCGTTGGCCGTGGTGAAGGCGTAAAGCGTCTCCCAGATGCGCTCGACCGAGAGGATATCGAGGCCTTTCACGGCAGGCGCCAGGACCTCCCTGATCAAAGCGCAGATGCGCGGTCCGTCGGCGCGATTGTCGCCGTTATAGACCTCGCTCACCAGCCCGCCCTCGGTGCGCAGCCGCGTGACCACGGTCGAGCGCTTGAGCACCGAGTAGGTGGCACCGCCGAAATTCCGCGTGAGCGGGATGTCGACGGCAATGGCCTCGATCGAATGAATGCGCATGATGCTGATCCCGCCCGTCG
>JBFWQN010000200.1:0-8808 GCA_050249405.1 Hyphomicrobiaceae bacterium
CGCAGCCGGTGGCGAAGCACGTGCCGATCATTGTCGGCGGCCATTCGCCGGCGGCTGCGAAACGGGCCGGGCGCCTCGGCGACGGCTTCTTCCCGGCGAGGGGGGCGCCGAAGGACCTGTTCGACATGGCGCGGCAGGCGGCGCGCGACGCCGGCCGCGATCCGGCGAAGCTCGAGATCACCGTGTCGCTGCCCGACAAGCTCGAGGATATCCCGGCCCTCGCCGCGATGGGTGTGAACCGTGTGCTGGTGCCGGTGACGCAGATGGGCGGCCTCGCGACGGTGGTCAAATCGCCGGACGACGCGTTGCGTTGGAAGGACACGATCGCCAAATACTCGGGGGCGTGAGCTCTGCCGGCGCCCGAGACGGCGCCCGCCCGGTCAGGCCATCTGCGCGCGTAGCGCCGCCGCGGCCGCGACCGGGCCCAGCACGAGGCTCGCGAGCGATATGGCGCACAGGATCATGAAGGACGGGCCAAAGCCTCCGGAGTCGAGGCCGGCGGCCTCCATGGCCGAGATGCCGAAGATGAGCGTCGGGATGTAGAGCGGCAGCACGAGCAGCGCGACAAGCAGGCCGCCGCGGCGGCTGCGCAGCGTGAGCGCCGCGGCGATGGCGCCGATGAAGCTCACGGCCGGCGTGCCGACGAGCATGGTTGCGACGAGCACCGGATAAGCACCGAGCTCCAAGTTGAGCATGAGGCCGAGGAGCGGGGCCATCAGCGTCAGTGGCACGCCCGTCGTCAACCAATGGGCGAGAGCCTTGGCGGCGGCGGCGGCCTCCAGCGGAAGCGGTGCCATCGCCAGCACCTCAAGCACCCCATCCTCGTGGTCGCTCTCGAACAGCCTCGGCAGAGACAGGAGGGCGGCGAGTAGCAGCGCCACCCAAAGAATGCCGCCGGCAATGCGCGAAAGGAGGTTGAGGTCCGGCCCGAGGCTCAGAGGCAGCATCGCCACGACGACGAGGTAGAAGCCGAGCGCGGTGCCGACGGCCCCACCCTCGCGCAGCGCGAGCCTAACGTCGCGCGCCAGAAGCGTCAGGAAAGCGCCCACGAGCCCTCCCCCGAGCCGCCGAGCCGCAACTCCCTGGTCTCCTGGAGCTCCAGCTCGATGTGAGTTGCGGCCAACACGATACCGCCGGCCGCACAGTGCTCGGCGACCAGTGTCGCCAGCATGCCTGTGCCCTCGGCGTCGAGCGAGACGGTGGGCTCGTCGAGGAGCCAGAGAGGCCGTCGAGCAACGAGCAGACGCGCGAGGGACAGTCTGCGGCGCTGGCCGGCCGACATGTAGGCGGCGGGGATGGCATGGAGCGCGGCGAGGCCCACGCGACCGAGGGCGATGGTTGCCTCGTGTCCGGCAGCGACCGCTTTCTCAGGATCGAGATAGCGGGACCAGAACATAAGGTTCTCGGACGCTGTTAGCGTGGGCTTGATGGCGTTATGGTGGCCGACGTAGTGCGCGTTCTCGGCAACGGCGGCATCGGGGTCGGCGCAGAACGAACCGCTCGCCGCGGTGCCCGCGACCCGCTCGAGCGCAATCGCTCCGGCGAGCGGCGAGAGGAAGCCAGCAATGGTGCGGAGCAGGGTCGTCTTGCCGGCGCCGTTGCGCCCTTTGATCACCAACGCCTGACCCGAAGGCAGCGCGAGGTCGAGGCCCTCGATCAGCGTCCGGTCCCCCCGCCCGACGCTCAGCCCCACAAGCCGCAATTGGACCATGCCGGCCAGCCGACCTCCGCTGGATCTTCCCCCTACGCGCACTCCCTCTTGGCGGGAGCGGCAACACGGCCTTATAAGGCCCGATTGAGCCCGGAGGCCAGCCCCAACAGGCGGGCCCTTTTGCCGTGCACTCGCGAGCCCGGGTGGCATCACGGCCTCGAGGAGACACCACGCCCATGAGCCTCACTCCCACCTCGCTCGACACGTTCAAATGCAGAAAGACGCTGACCGTCGGCTCCAAGACCTATGAGTACTTCTCGCTGCCCGACGCGGAGAAGAACGGCCTCGCCGGCATCGCGAAGCTGCCGTACTCGCTGAAGGTCCTGCTCGAGAACCTGCTGCGCCACGAGGACGGACGCTCGGTGAAAGCCGACGACATCCGCGCGATGGCCAAGTGGCTCGAGACCAAGACATCCAAAGCCGAGATCGCCTATCGGCCGGCGCGGGTGCTGCTGCAGGACTTCACGGGCGTGCCCTGCGTGGTCGACCTCGCGGCGATGCGCGACGCCATGCAGGCGATGGGCGGCGACCCGGCCAAGATCAACCCGCTGGTGCCCGTCGACCTCGTGATCGACCACTCGGTTCAGGTCGACTACTTCGGCGACAAGGACGCCTTCAAGAAGAACGTCGACATCGAGTACGAGCGGAACAAGGAACGCTACGAGTTCCTGCGCTGGGGCGGCTCGGCGTTCAACAACTTCAAGGTGGTGCCGCCCGGCACCGGCATCTGCCATCAGGTCAATCTCGAGTATCTCGCACAGACGGTCTGGACGAAGCCATCGCGCGGGACGACCGAGCTCGCCTTCCCCGACACGTGCATCGGCACCGACAGCCACACCACGATGGTCAACGGCCTCGCCGTGCTGGGCTGGGGCGTGGGCGGCATCGAGGCCGAGGCGGCCATGCTGGGCCAGCCGGTGGCGATGGTGATTCCCGAGGTGATCGGCTTCCGGCTCAAGGGCCGCCTGAAGGAGGGCATCACGGCGACCGACCTCGTGCTCACCTGCACGCAGATGCTCAGGAAGCGCGGCGTCGTCGAGAAGTTCGTCGAGTTCTTCGGCGACGGCCTCGACCACCTCAGCCTCGAGGATCGCGCCACGATCGCCAACATGGCGCCCGAGTACGGGGCGACCTGCGGCTTCTTCCCCGTCGACGGCGATACGGTCAAGTTCCTCAAGGCGACCGGCCGCAGTGCCGATCGCGTGGCGCTCGTCGAGGCCTACTCCAAGGCGCAAGGCATGTGGCGCGAGGCGGGCCACGAGCCGGTGTTCACCGATGTGCTCGAGCTCGACATCTCCACCGTCGAGCCTTCGCTGGCCGGGCCGAAGCGGCCGCAGGACCGCGTGCTGCTTGCTGACGCCAAGGCGGGTTTCGCCAAGTCCGCGTCCGAGATCGTGAAAGGCGCGGCCCCCGGCCACAAGGTCAAGGTGGAGGGCACAGACTACGAGATCGGCGATGGCGACGTGGTGATCGCGGCCATCACCTCGTGCACGAATACGTCGAATCCGTCGGTGCTGATCGCGGCCGGCCTGGTGGCTCGCAACGCGCGGGCCAAGGGCCTCAAGGTCAAGCCGTGGGTCAAGACGAGCTTCGCGCCGGGCTCGCAGGTGGTGACCGACTACCTCGACAAGGCGGGCCTGACGCCCGAGCTCGATGGCCTGGGCTTCAACCTGACCGGCTACGGCTGCACGGTGTGCATCGGCAATTCCGGCCCACTGCCGGAGCAGGTCTCCAAGGCGATCGCCGACGGCAACCTCGTGGCCGCGGCCGTGCTCTCCGGCAACCGCAACTTCGAGGGGCGGGTGCACGCGGAGGTGAAGGCCAACTACCTCGCCTCGCCGCCGCTGGTCGTCGCCTACGCGATCGCCGGCACCATGAACCTGGACTTGACCAGGGAGCCACTCGGCAAGGGCTCGGACGGCCAGGACGTCTACCTCAAGGACATCTGGCCCTCGTCGGCGGAGATCGCGGAGATGATCCGCGCCAACGTCACGCCCGATACGTTCGCCAAGCGCTACTCGGATGTGTTCAAGGGCGATGCCCAGTGGCAAGGCATGGGCCGCGCGCGCTCGAGCCTGACCTACGCCTGGAATACGGGCTCGACCTATGTCGCCAACCCTCCGTATTTCGAGGGCATGACGATGGAGCCGGCTCCGGTCGAGGACGTGGTCAACGCGCGCATCCTCGGCATGTTCGGCGACTCGATCACCACCGACCACATCTCGCCGGCGGGCTCGATCAAGCGCGATGGCCCGGCCGGCAACTACCTGATCGAGCGGCAGGTACGCCCGGCGGACTTCAACTCCTTCGGGGCAAGGCGCGGCAATCACAACGTGATGATGCGGGGCACGTTCGCCAACATCCGGATCAAGAACCTGATGATGCAGGGCCAGGAAGGCGGCAACACCTTCCACATCCCGACCGGCACGGCGCTATCGATCTTCGATGCCGCCATGAAGTACAAGGAAGAGGGTACCCCGCTCGTCATCCTTGCCGGTCGCGAGTACGGCACGGGCTCCAGCCGCGACTGGGCGGCGAAGGGCACGCGTTTGCTCGGCGTCCGGGCCGTGATCGCGCAGTCGTTCGAGCGCATTCACCGCTCGAACCTTGTAGGCATGGGCGTGCTGCCGCTGGTCTTCAAGGACAACATGTCGCTTGCAGACCTCAACCTCCAGGGCGGCGAGATCATCAACATCGCCGGACTCGGGACGCTGAAGCCCCGCCAGGATGTGATCGTCGACATCACATATGCCGATGGCACGGCACGGCAGATCACCACGCTCTGCCGGGTCGATACCGAGGACGAGCTCAGCTACTACCGCCACGGCGGCATCCTGCCGTACGTGCTGCGGAATCTGGCCGCGGCTGCGTAACGACCAGCCGTCGAGCGCGGGGCCGGCGATCCGTCGCCGGCCCCGTTCCGCGCGCGGATCATGCCTTGCGCGTGTCACCCACTCGTGACTCGCAATTGAACGGGGCTAGGCAGATACAGGGTCCAACGATGCGAGCGCCACCTAGGGCTCGGACCGAACCGGACAGCAGAGAAACCGTGGCGGTGAAATGCCCCTTCCGATCACTTCCTATCTGAGCAAAGCACTCGTAGCCGGCTCCATCGGGCTCGGCATGTGGAGCGGCGCCGCCATAGCCCAGTCCGCCAGAACAGGCGCGGGCAACGACAGCCCGCCCGTCCGCGCGGTGCTCGAGCTGTTCACCAGCCAGGGCTGCTCGTCCTGCCCGGCGGCCGACGAGCTGCTGGAAAAATACGCCGCCCGCAAAGACATCATCGCGCTCAGTCTGCCGGTCGACTATTGGGATTATCTCGGCTGGAAAGATACGCTCGCCAGCCCGAAATTCTCGGCGCGCCAGAAGTACTACGCAAAAGAGCGGGGCGATGGCCGAGTCTATACTCCGCAAGTGGTGGTCAGCGGACTGTCGCACGTGGTCGGGTCCAGCCCGGAGCATATCGACAGCGCGATCGCCGCAACCGATCAGCAGCTCGCCACGAGCCGTGTCATGGTCAAGGTCAAGATCGACGGCAAGCGCGTCGTGATCGAGACGGGCGATGCCACGGCTGGCGTGAAGGTGAGCGAGGCCACAGTCTGGCTGGCCATCGTGCACAAGGAATCGCTGGTGAAGATCGGTCGCGGTGAAAATCGCGGGAAGACGATCAAATACACGAATGTCGTGCGGGAGCTGAACCCGATCGGCATGTGGTCGGGCAAGGCGGCAAAATACGAGATCAGCCGCGAGGCGGTGTCCGAGCCCGGCAGCGAGATGTGCGTGGTGCTGCTGCAGGTGGGCAAAGCCGGACCGATCATCGGGGCCGCGCAGGCCGACGGCCTATAGTTTTTTCGAGATCCAGGCCTGGGCAGGCTGCTGCGCGCGACGGCCAGGCCAACCGGCGCGGCTGGCCTACCAGATGCCTTGCCAGTGGCGATCGCTCCGTTACTGTCGCTCCTGCGGGCGTCATGCCCGGATATCGAGGCGGCGGGGCAGGGCATGCACGGCAAGGGTGGAGCAGCTGCGGCGCTTGGCATCGACATCGGCGGCACCTTCACCGACATCGTGCATCTCGACCACGCCACGGGCCGGCAGCACGCATTGAAGGTGTTGACGACGCACGCCGATCCCTCCCTGGCCGTCATCGAGGGGACGCGCCAGCTGCTCGACGCGCATCATCTCGACGCCCGGCGCATCGGCCGCGTCGTGCACGCAACGACGCTGTTCACCAATGCACTGATCGAGCGGCGCGGCGCACGGACCGGTCTCATCACGACGCGGGGTTTCCGAGATACCCTGGAGATCGGGCGCGAGCGCAAATACGAGCTCTACGACATCGGCATCGAGAACCCTGCGCCGCTGATCCCGCGCGACCTGCGGCTCGAGGTGGACGAGCGGGTGGCCGCCGACGGGCGTGTCGTGTCGCCGCTCGACCGCGCTGCAGTGGCAGCCACGGCCCGGCGCCTCGTGGAAGCCGGGGCCGTCTCCATCCTGATCGGCTTTCTCCACGCCTACGCCAATCCGGCGCATGAGATCGAGGCAGCGCGCATCGTGGCCGAGGCGCTGCCCTCGGTGGCCATCACCACCTCGCACGAGGTGGCTCCCGAGATCCGCGAATACGAGCGGCTGTCGACGGCGGCGGCCAACGCCTACGTGAAGCCACTCGCCGCGTCCTACATCGGAGCCCTGGAGCGCGATCTCCGCGGCCTCGGCATCGGGGCGCCGCTGTTGCTGATGCTGTCGAACGGCGGCCTCACGCATGCCGCCGAGGCGATGCGCGCGCCGGTGCAGCTTCTCGAATCGGGCCCGGCGGCCGGCGCGCTGGTCGCAGGCTATTACGGGCGCCTCGAGGGCGAGCCGCGCCTCCTTGCCTTCGACATGGGCGGCACGACGGCGAAGCTCAGCCTCGTCGACGATGGAAAGCCGCTCGTCACCTACGCCTTCGAGGCGGCACGCCAGAAGCGCTTCGCCGAGGGCAGCGGACTCCCGATCCGCATCTCGACCGTGGAGCTGATCGAGATCGGCGCGGGCGGCGGCTCCATCGCGCGGGCGGACGAGATCGGGCTGCTCAAGGTCGGGCCCGAAAGCGCCGGCTCGGAGCCAGGTCCGGCCGCCTACGGCCGCGGCGGCACGAGCCCGACGGTAACCGACGCCAACTTGCGGCTCGGCATTCTCAATCCCGCGACATTCGCAGGCGGCACGATCGCTCTCGACCTACCCGCGAGCGATCGAGCCCTTTCGGGCCTCGCCGGCGCTCTCGGGCTGGATTGCGACCGCCTCGCGAGCGGCATGCGCGACATCGTCAACGAAAGCATGACGGCTGCGGCCCGCGTGCACATCGCGGAGCGTGGGCGCGATCCGCGCAGCTATGCCGTGCTGGCGACGGGGGGCGGCGGGCCGGTTCATGCGGCGGCGCTGGCGCGGAAGCTCGGGGCCGGGCGCGTGATCTGTCCGCCGGCGGCCGGCGTCGCCTCGGCGCTCGGCCTGATCATGGCGCCGGCCCGCATCGATCGGGTCGCGACGGTCGGCTTTCACGTGGCGACGGGCGATCTCGCCGCTTTCGAGGCCGCGTTCCAAAAGCTCGAGGCGGATGCCAAGACGCTCGTCGCCGAGACCGGGCTCGACGCCTCCGACGCGACGACCGCCCGGCTGGCCGATGGGCGTTTCGTCGGGCAGGGCTTCGATCTGGTCGTACCGCTTCCCGACGGCCCCTATGATACGGGCGACGCCGCCTCGGTCCGAGCGACCCTCACGCAGGCGTTCGAGCGGGCGTACAGGGAGAAGTTTGCCCGCACACCGCCCGCGGTCATGATCGAGCTCATCTCGATCCGCGTCAGCGTGACGGCGCCGGTCGCCGAGACGGCCGTGGTCGCCACGGCCCGGAGCGAGGCCAGGAGCAGCAGCGTGCGCCGGCAGGTGCGCCTCGACGATGTTGCCGGCGCGGGCACGGCGCCGATGCTCGAGGTCGACGTCTACGACCGGGCGGGGCTACTTCCGGGCATCCGCTTCACCGGCCCCGCGCTCGTCGAGGAGGAGAGCTCGACGCTCGTCGTTCCGGCCGGCGCCAGCGCCGAGGTGCGCGCATCTGGGACCATCGTCATTACGCTTGCCCGAGCGTGACGTCGCCCGGCTCCTGCCGGGTCAGCTCTCGACGACGTAGAACGAGCGCTTCTCGAGCACCTCGAGCACGCGCTTCAGCTCGTGGCCGCGCTTCAGGATCAGGCCGGTGGCCGTGATGACGCTGTAGGCGCCCTGCTTGCGCGCGTTGCGCGGGTTCTTCTCGATACGGTAGAGGGGCCACTCGCTGGTGCGCCGATAGACCGAGAACACCGCCTTGTCGGGCCGGAAGTCGAGCGCGTAGTCGCGCCACTCTCCCGCGGCGACCTTGCGGCCGTAGACGGCAAAGATGTCGCCGAGCTCGCGCCGGTCGAAGACGGTAACCGATGGTTCCCGCCTGCCGGAGCTCGCGGGCGCGGACGCACCGGAAGTGCCATTTGCCGAGATGCCCTCGGGGCTCGCCGCGCCCCTGGGGCGGAACACTATCGGCTCGCTGTCACTCAATGGTGCCTCCTTCCGGATTGCGTATGACAGTGAGATTACGCGAGGCTCGGCGGCGTGCAACCTTTCGCGTCACAGCCGGCCGGGGATCGCCGCCGCCGCTCCATCAGCTTGCCGAAGAAGACCTTCATCGCGACTGAAACATCAAGAAACAAAAATCACGAATCCGCCACCATCCGACCAAAGCCGAGCCGCAATGCCGGGTATACTGCAGAACATCAGACGGCCCGGTCCTGCCCCTGTCTCGGAAGTCAAGCCCCCAGCCCCCTCCGAGGCTCTCTCCCAGGACCGGGCCGATTTTTTTGTGCTGGCCGCTCATCCATCGGCAAACTTGCAAGACCCGCGTTTTGACACGATCCGGTCCTTGCCCTGCCGCAAACGACCGCCATATTAGCATCGTTGCCTCTGGGTCCGGCCTTCTTGGGCAGGCTCTGGAACTCGCAGCCCCCCAGCCCCCTGGAGCTAACCGGGAGGGCCGGACCCAGAGGCAACGGCACACATCCAGGTCATCGTCCACACGGCCGGCCTCGTCGCCGGCC
>JBFWQN010000201.1:0-8797 GCA_050249405.1 Hyphomicrobiaceae bacterium
GCCGCCGCCTCGCGCACGTCCGCAAGCTTCAGCATGGCGTCCTCGATCTCGACCGCGCTCAACGTCCAGCCGGCCGAGATGATGACGTCGTCGGCGCGCCCACCGTGATAGAAATAGCCGTCCTCGTCGGTCCAGCCGAGGTCCTTGGTCGGGAACCAGCGGTCACGCCGCCACACCTTGATCTCGCCCACGGCCTTCGGCGCGCACACCCTGCCGTCCCGGTCCTGCACCTCGACGCGTGTACCGGGCGGCGGCATGCCGAGCGAGCCTGCTTTCACCGGAAAATCCGCAGCACCGGGATAGCTGACGAGCACGACGCCCACCTCGGTGGTGCCGTAGATGCTCGCTGGCAGCTGACCGAACGTCCGCTCGATGAAAACGAGCGTGTCGCTGTCGATGGGCTCGCCGGTATAGGAGAGCTTTTTCAGGGCGAAGCGATACCGGTCCGCAGCGCCTGTATTCTTCATCATCCTGTAATGCGTGGCCGCCGCGGAGAGGTTGGTCACCCGAAAATCCTGCAGCGCCTTCATCAGCCGCTCGGCATCGAAGCGGCCGGAATACGTGCCGATGGTGAGGCCGAGCGCCAGCGGTGCCAGCGTGCCGTGCCACAGCCCGTGTCCCCAGGCCGGCGACGACGGGCAGAAATACTCCTCGCCCGGCCTCACGCCCGTGCCGTAGAGCGCCGCGATCATGACTACGACGATGGCGCGATGCGTGTGGCGCACGGCATCCGGCAGCTCGCGCGTCGTGCCGGAGGTATATTGGAAAACCGCAAGATCGTCGGATTTCGAATCCCACGCGAACTCTGCCGGGAATGCCGAGAGCGAATCGAGAAACGCGTCGTCGGCGATGACGACATCCAGCCCTTTCATCCCGGCTGCGACCGGCGCCTTCTCGGCATTCGTCAGCAGGACTTTCGGCGTGCAATCGTCGATCCTGAGGCGCAGCCCGTCGGGTCCGAACAGCGTGAACAGCGGCACAGCGATGGCGCCCGCTTTGATGGCGCCGAAAAGACCCGCATAGAAGGCGAGCGACGGCTCGAGCATGATGGCGACACGGTCGCCCGGCGCGACGCCGCGGGCTTTCAGGAAGTGCGCGACGCGGCTCGAAAGCTCTTTCAGGCGTGCAAACGTGATGTGCTCGTCGTGCCCGTCGGCGAAGGCGATGCGCACCGCTACGCGGTCTGGCGAAGTCGCGTGGCGGTCGATGCATTCGTGCGCGAGGTTGAGCCGCTCGCGCGTTCCGTCGAACAGCTCCCAGAGCCTCGCGCTCGAGAAATGGCGCTGGGCGTCGGCGTAGGTCGACAGCTCGGTCAGCTTCACGGCGGCAAGTCCTCGGAAAAACACTGGCGCGCATCCCGGAGCAGGGACGGCGAGCGAGCGTGCCTGTTGTCTTGGTACAATAACCATTGTACCGTTGCAATATGGCGAAGCGTTCCATCAGGCTCGTCGAGGATGACGGCAGCAACGTTGTGGCGGCGGCCGAGGCCGACGCGACGGCACGCGCGGTGCCGGCGGTGACGCGGAGCGTCGCCATTCTGCGCCTGCTCGCCAGGGGGCGCGAGCCGCTCGGCGTCAACGCCATCGCACGCGAGCTCGGCATTGTGCCGAGCACGTGCCTCCACATTCTGCGCGCGCTGGTGGCCGAGGGGCTGGTGGCGGTCGATCCCGCAACCAAGCGCTACGGCCTCGATGCCGGCGTGCTGACGCTTGCCCGTAGCGCGCTCCGCCAGGACGGCTTCGCGCGGATTGCGCAGCCGGAGCTCGATCAGCTCGCGACACGGCGCGGCGTCACCGCCATCGGCGTGCGCGTCATCGGTCTCGCCCACATGATCGTGGTCGCCATCTCGCGATCGGAGGCGGCTTTCCGCCTGCACGTCGACGTCGGCAGCCGATTTCCGGCGCTGATCAGCGCCACGGGCCGCTGTCTCGCGGCGTTCGGAAGCCACAGCCCGCACGAGATCGAGCGCGGCTTCAAGGCGCTGCGCTGGGATGCAGCGCCGGCCTACACGGACTGGCTCGACGAGGTTGCGGGTACGCGCCGCGTGGGCTTCGGTGTCGACAAGGGCAATTACATCCGCGGCGTCACCATCGTGGCGGCGCCGGTCATCGGCATCGACGGCTGGATGACGCACGCGCTGGTCGCGGTGGCGCTGTCCGATCAGCTGCCGGCCAAGGGCGCCGCCGCGATCGGTGCCGAGCTGAAGGCGGCGGCGGCGCGGGTGACAGGACAACTTGGCGGAGCGGACGGCGCGAGGTGGGGCGATGAGTGAGACAGGCCTAGGACGCACCTCGGACGGCGGAGGCTGGCTGCCGCTGCGCGACGTGAAGGTCGTCGATTTCTCGCTGCTGCTGCCCGGACCATTCGCAACCGTGCTGCTCGCGGATCTCGGTGCCGACGTGATCAAGGTCGAGCCGCCGACCGGCGATTTCGCACGGCATATGCCGGTCGCGATGTTCCGCATGGCCAACCGCAACAAGCGCTCGCTGACGCTCGATCTGAAGCATGCCGATGCCGCCGATGTCGTGGCACGCCTCGCGCGCTGGGCCGACGTGGCCATCGAGGGCTATCGTGCCGGCGTCGCCGACCGTCTCGGCATCGGCCACGCGGCGCTGTCGCAGCTCAATCCGGGCATCGTCTACTGCTCGCTGTCGGGATACGGGCAGACAGGGCCCGAACGGCTCCGGCCTGGCCATGACCTCAATTATCTGGCGGCCGGAGGCGCCATGGCGCTGCCTGGCCACTGGATGGAGCCGCCGAAGCGCTCGGGCCTGCCGATCGCCGATCTCGTCGGCGGCAGCTACGCGGCGATTGCCATCCTCGCGGCGCTGAACGAGCGGCGCACGACCGGCCGGGGCGCCTATCTCGATTTGAGCCTCGCGGAGACGGCACTGTCGCTCGCCGCCGTGCGCCACGGGCCGGAACTCGATCATTTCACGCGCAATCACATGTATCCGACCAACGATCTGTTCGAGACGGCGGACGGCGAATGGATCGCCTTCGGCATCGTCGAGCAGCATTTCTGGGATGCGCTGGTCGCCGCCTGCCGCGAGATCGCGCCGGACCTCGCAGATCCGCGCTGGGCGGACGAGCCGGGCCGGCGCCGCCACGGCGACGAGCTGTCTCTGCGCCTTAAAGCGCTGATGAAGTTGCGCACGGCAGCGGCGTGGATGGAGGCATTCCAGGGGTTCGACGTGCCGGCGAGCGTCGCCGTGACGCCCGCACGCGCCATCGAGAGCGACCATGTGCGCCAGCGCGGCATGGTGATGGAGAAGGATGGCGAGAAGCACGTTCCGTTCCCCGTGTGGGCAAACGGCGCGCGGGGCGGGGTGCTTCGCTCCGTGGCGCCTCCTGCCGGCGCGCACAATGGCGAGGTGCTGGCTGGTCTCGGCTATGCGCCGGACGAGTGTCGGGCTCTGGAGACCGGTGCCTGCCGCGTCGCGCCGCCATTCCGGGAGGGTGCGAGCCGTGGCTGACCGAGCTGCAGCCAAGCCCGCGCGGGGCCCGCTGGCAATGCTCGAGGATGCGCTGCACGCCGTCGGCTGCACGGCCCTGCTCGCGGTGCTGGTGCTGATCACGCTCGATGTCGTGCTGCGCGCCACGCTGAGCCGCACGGTCTCGTTCCAGTTCGAGCTGACGGAGATGTTCCTGATGCCGGCGCTCGCCACGTTGTCGCTCGCCCGCGTGCAGCGCATCGGCGGGCATCTCGCCATCGATTTCGTCGATCTATCGCGACTGGGCGTGCTGGGGGCCGTCGCGCGCCGGCTGAACACGGCTCTGCCTGCCGTCTTCTTCGCGGCAGTCGCGTGGCAGTCGGGAAAATACGCCTGGAACGCCTGGCTCCGCGACGACATCAACATGGGCGTTGTCGATTGGCCGATGTACGTGGCCTATTCGAGCATTCCCTTGGGAACGGGGTTGCTCGCCGTCCGCCTCGCCGTCGAGACGTTCTCTCGGCAGGGAAAAAACGAGAAACCGGAGGAAATCTGAATGCTCGGGAAACTCTTCGCGCGGCCGGCCATGGCGGCAGGCCTGCTTTCGCTGCTCGCCGGGGTCGTCTGCGCACAGCCGGTCGAGCTCAAGATCGGCGATTTCCAGTCGACGCAGCACATCCAGTCGCGCGAGGGCACGCAGCTCTTCATGCGCGAGGTCGAGAAGCGGACCGCCGGCAAGATCAAGTTCAGTCATTTCCCGAACGAGCAGGCCGCGAAGGCAAAGGGTCTTCTCGATGCGGCCAAGAGCGGCGTGCTCGACATCGCCGTCGCGGGCATCCTCTACTCGTCGGAGCGGCTGCCGCTGGCCTCGATCGTGGGGCTTCCAGGCTTCGGCGATACCGCGCTCGAGGGAACGAAGGCGCTGCTGCCCCTCGTCACGAAGGGTGTTCTCCGGGCCGAGTTCGAGGCCGAGGGCGTGGTGCCGATCTACGCCTACGTGCTGACGCCCTACCAGATCCTGCTCAAGTCGAAATCCGTTGGCGACCCGAAGGACTGGGCGGGGCTCAAGGTGCGCACGGGCGGCACGACGCAGGCACTGACCGTGCGTGCGTTCGGCGCCTCCGGCATCAACCTCGCCGGCCCCGAGGTCTACACCGCCGTCGAGCGCGGCACGGTCGATGGCGTGCTGTTTCCGATCCCGTCGGTGCCTGGGTACAATTTGCAGGAGGTGGTGAAATACATTTCCGACAACGGCTCCTTCGGTAATTTCGGCATGGCCGTCGTGATGAACAAGGCCGCGTTCGACAAGCTGACGGAGGACCAGCGCAAGGCCGTGCTCGAGGCCGGTCACGCAGCCGCGCTCAACGTCGCCAAGGCGCAGGACGATTCGACGGCGGAGCTGCTGAAGGAATGGAAGGCCAAGGGCATCACCATCTTCAGCTTCACGCCGGCACAGCAGAAGGCCTACACGGATGCCATGAAGGCCGTGGGCGAGGAGTGGGTCTCGCGCATCGGCAAGAAGCTTCCGCAGGCCAAGGACATCTACGCCGCGTACGAGAAAGCCGTAGTTGAGGCGCGGAAGTAGCCAGCACTTTGCCGGCTCGAAGCACGGCGCGGGCCGAGTGCTTGCGCCGTGGCCTGTCAACTCCATCCGACGAATGGGAACGCGCCCGTGGTGCTCACCGGCATCCTCGTGCTGCTCGCGGTCATGCTGCTCCTACGTATGCCCATCGCCTTTGCGATGGGCATCGCGGGCACGCTCGGGCTGGCGGTCGAGCTCGGGCCCGAGCGGGCGTTGTCCTTGCTCGAGCGGCAGGTCTACGAGCAGACCTCGGCCTTCATTCTGGTCTCGATCCCGCTCTTCATCCTGATGGCGGAGCTGCTCACCTCGGGTGACATGACGCGGCGCGCCGTGCTCGCCTGCCAAGCTTGGCTCGGCCATTTCCGAGGTGGGCTGGCGCTGGCGACCGTGTGGGCCTCGGTGCTGCTGGCGGCGCTGGTCGGCTCGAGCACGGCCTCGAGCGCGACCATGGCCGCCTCCGCCTACCCCGAGATGCGGAAGCACGCCTACGACGACCGCCTGTCCACGGCCATCGTCAGCGTCGGCGGCACGCTCGCCATTCTCATTCCGCCGAGCATCATCCTGATCGTCTACGGAGTGATGACCGAGACCTCGATCGGCAAGCTGTTTCTGGCGGGCGTGGTTCCGGGTCTGCTCACGGCGACGGGGCTCGCGGTCACCGTCATGCTGGTCGCCCGGCAGGAGGGCATGGCGCCACGGACGTCGCAGTTCGACCTCGCGACAGCGCTCAGGGAATCGCGCCAGGTGTGGCCCACGGTGCTGCTGCTCGCAGGCGTCATCGTCGCGATCTATACGGGCATCGCCTCGCCGACCGAGGCGGGCGCCATCGGCGCCTCGGCCGCGCTGGTCATCAGTGCCGTCCTGGGCACGCTCACGCGCAAGGCGGTCGCCACCGGCCTCGGCCGAGCCATCCAGACGACGGTGATGATCGTCGCCATCATCTACTGCTCGCAGCTGTTCTCGAGCTATCTCGTCTTCACCAAGGTCACGCAGCAGATGATCGGCTGGATCGAGGCGTCGGGCTTGCCGGCCCCGGCCGTGCTCGTCGCCATTCTCGCCGTGCTGCTGGTGCTCGGCTGCTTCCTCGACCAGCTCGCCATCCTGTCGCTGACCATGCCGCTGGCGTTCCCCGTGATCGTCGCCTTGAAGTACGATCCCGTCTGGTTCGGCATCATCGTGACCAAGACGGTGGAGATCGGGCTCCTGACGCCGCCGCTGGGGCTCAATGTCTACGTCACGGCGAGCCAGACCGGCGTGCCGCTCGCCACCGTGTTTCGCGGCGTGATGCCGTTCCTGGTGGCCGAGCTCGTGGTCATGACGATCCTGGTCGTCTATCCGCCAATCACGCTGTGGCTGCCGAGCACGATGCGATGAGGCGCCGTGCCGGACGCCCCGCCGGCGCTGGGCCGCTCACGCCGCCACGATGATCGGCTCCGGCGCCGCCTTGCCGAGGATCAGGTCCGAGGCCTTGTCGGCGATCATCATGGTCGCGGCGTTGAGATTGGCCGAGAGCATGGTCGGCATCACCGAGGCATCGACCACGCGCAGCCCCTGCAACCCGTGCACGCGGAGCTGGTCGTCGACCACCGCGTTGCGGTCCGTCACCGGTCCCATCCGGCACGAGCCGTTGGGGTGGAATGTGGTGGTGCCACGCTGCTTGGCGGCGCCGAGCAGCTCGTCGTCGGATTGCACGTCCTTGCCCGGAAAATCCTCGTGCGCGTAGTAGGGCTCGAGCGGCTTGGAGGCGAGCAGGCGCCGCGCCAGCCGCATGGCCGCCAGCAGCACGCGCCGGTCGCTCTCCTCGGCGAGGTAGTTGGGCTGGATCACCGGTGGCGCGAACGGATCGGAGCTTCGGATGCGCACGTAGCCCTTGCTGTCCGGCCGCTGCTGCCACGAGGCGACGGTCATGCCGGGCTCGCGCTCGAGCTCGCCCTGCACGCCTTCGAGATAGCTCGCCGGCGTGAAGGTGAGCTGAATGTCGGAATTGGCGACGTCCGGGTGCGAGCGCCAGAAAGCGTAGACCAGCGTCGGCGACAGCGACAGCACGCCCTTCCGCGTGAACACCCACTTCGCGACCTCCGAGGCGAGCTTCAGGCCGCGCACGCGTTCGTTGATGGTCTCGATGCTCTTCACGCGCGCCACGAACCGGGGCGCATAGTGGTCCTTGAGGCTCTCGCCGACGCCGGGCAGGGCGTGCGCCACCTCGATGCCGTGCTCGCGCAGCAGATCCGGCCCGCCGATGCCGGACAGCTGCATGAGCTGCGGCGAGTTATAGGTGCCGCCCGAGAGGATCACCTCGCGGCCGGCACGCACCTCGGCCAGCGGGCCGCCGCGGCCGCCTTTGGCGTAGACCACGCCGCGCACGCGCTTGCCGTCGAGAATGAGGCGGGTGGCGTGGGCCTCGGTGATCACGGTGAGATTGCGCCGGCCCCGGATCGGATGCAGGAACGAGGTGGCCGAGCTCGCGCGGCGGCCGTTGCGGATGGTGCGCTGGGCATAGGCGACGCCCTCCTGGACGGCGCCGTTGTAGTCCCGGTTGCGAGGAATGCCCGCCTGCACGGCACCTTCGATGAACGCCTCGCACAGCGGATGGTGCCAGTCGATGTCGGATACGGATAGGCCGCCGTCCCGGCCACGGAACGTGTCGTCGCCCTCGCCGAGACGGGTCTCGAGCCGCTTGAAGTAGGGCAGCACGTCGGCATAGCCCCAGCCGCGGTTGCCCATCTGCGCCCAGGTGTCGAAATCGAGGGGCTGGCCGCGGTGGTAGATGTTGCCATTGATCGATGACGAGCCGCCGAGCGTCTTGCCGCGGGGCGCGAAGATGCGCCGCCCGCCCGTCCACTGTGACGGCTCCATGTCGTAGAGCCAGTTCACCTGGGGGTGGTAGAAGGTCTTGATGAAACCTGCGGGGATGTGAATCCACGGCAGCCAGTCGGGGGGGCCTGCCTCGAGCAGGCAGACGCGTGTGATCCCGTCGGCCGTGAGCCGGTTGGCGAGAACGCATCCGGCCGAGCCGGCGCCGACGATCACGTAGTCGAAAGGTTCCAAGTCCGCCCCCGGGGTTTACGCGAGTACGAGGTTTGACGTGGCGATGCCACACTCGCACGCGCTCCCGCAAGGCCCGTGGTGCAGTCAGGGTTGTCGGCGCCGGTCTCGCACGCCGGCCTCAGGTCAGAACATGAGCTCCCGCGAGCCGGACGAGGGAGGCGTTGATGTTCTCGATCCGCCTGAGATAGCCCTCCACCTCGGTCGTGGCGCCACTGTCCGCCAGCACAGCCTCCAGGCGGCGAACGCAGGCCGACCGCTCCTCCTGGAGGCTCTGCAACGCGAGGTCGATCACCGACCGGGTGTCGTCATGTCGGACGGGCATGGACGGGCTTCCATTACGCGAGCTACTCGAACGCCGCCACTCAACTACACATGAGTTCGTTAGGTTTCCGGAAGCGCCCGAAAGAAAATTACCTAAATGTCGCAGGATTTGGCGGCGGTGGCCTGTGCGCTCGGGTGTGCGCGCTCGTGCCCCTCGACCGGCTGTCGCGGCAAGCGACACCGATCTCGTTCGACCATCGGCCTCGACTGTGGCCTCTTCCCCACAGGCATCGAGAGTGGAAGTGGACACCTATGAAATTCTCTTGACGTCGTTCTCGCGTTCTAGTTGTTTACGCTTAGATTACATCACTTGTGAGATAGAAAATGAAAATCGTGGCGCGTGTCGAGACATTGATCGGCAACAAGCATGTGACGGTGGACGATTTGGGGGCCTTGTCGCCTTTGAAGCCTG
>JBFWQN010000202.1:0-8766 GCA_050249405.1 Hyphomicrobiaceae bacterium
AGTCCGGCGAGTGGTTCCGGCGGGTTCGCTTCGTCATCTTCGCTCCTGATTCGCTCGCACAACCGTGCGAGCCGTCAGGCAGACAATCCACTCATCCAACCGTCCGAAACTGTGGAGCCACCTCACTACTCGGCCCTCGTGCGCGTGTTCGAGCAAGGCTTGGCGCAAGCCATCGAACTGCCTCCTACCGAGCGCAACGAGATGCTCGAGCGCCTTGATGCCGTCCGTGTGTCACTGCGTGGCGTCGATTGGGGCGTATCCGATGCCGTAAACGAAATCTGGCACGACCGGGTGGGTTGAGGTGCCGTAGGCGTCTCTGTTAGCGCAAGTATAGATAGCCGATCGAACCAACAAGTGTCGGCGTCGATTTGCACGCTGGCGACCCGTCCGTCGGGCATTGATAGTGGCGCTCCTTCTGTCTTCGCCGGCTCGAGCCCCTGTCTCAGTGTCGGCGTTTCGATCACATCTTCCGTCAAACAGCTGGCGGTCGACGAGAATGACCCTGGCTGCGTGAAAACGCAGCGCCTGCTATGATTCTCCTGCTGAATCGGCGGCGGGGGCAGGCGCATGAAGCGATTCATCGAGGAAGCGGATCGAGGCCAATTGGCTCTTCTACCCGAAAGCCTTGATGACTACATCGGCGAGAGCAATTCGGTCCGTGCAATCGAAGCTTTCGTAGCCCACCTCGATTTGGAGAAGCTCGGGTTCAAGACTACGCCATCGGAAACTGGCCGGCCTGGTTTACCAGCCCTCGTCTCTGCTCAAGCTCTACATCTACGGCTACCTCAATCGGGTCGCATCGAGCCGCTGCCTTGAGCGGGAAGCCGGCCGCAATCTCGAGGTGATCTGGCTGATCGGTCGGCTGCAGCCCGACGACAAGGTGACGATGATGAGATGATGTTCGGTGTCGACAGTCCCTGGCCGCCACGAGGGGCGACCGGAGCAACACTGAGAACGGGCTGCGGCTCCGGGCGTCCAGTCCCTGGCCGCCAACCGTTCAGGCTTGTGAGGATCCCTACTGCGCAGGTTTCGCCTCGGCTGCGGCCGCCGTCATCACGGTCGCGAGCGTCGTGTAGGTCTCGAGCCATGCCGCCTTGACGCTCGGCGTGAAGGCGTCGGCCAGACCCTGTTCGAGAGTCCAGATGAGCGCCTCGCCGACTGGCTTGTAGTGATCGGCCTTAACTCCGTAGTTGACGTGCCTGCGTCCGAGATCCTGCACCGCCGGCACGATGCTCTCGACCTGATGCAGGTTGTTGACGGCTGTCGCGAGCATGGTAACGAGCTTCTTCTTCTGCTCCGTGAGATCGGCGGGGAACAATGCCCGCACGTCGGGCGCGATCTCAAACAGTCTTCCGTAAAAGAGATCGGCGGCCTGCGGTGCGATCGGAACAACCATCTTGAAGCTGTCCTGCACAAGTTTCACCTGATCGGGGGTCATGGCTCTTTCCTGTCTATGGCGGGTTTTCGGGAGTGAGCGGCGTGCGCCCTGCCGGCTCAGCCGCAAATGAGGGCTATTTCGACATCGGCAGGCGGATCACCACGCCGCCCATCACGTCCTTCAGCTTGAAGTCGCGGCGGGGGCTGTCTTTGTGTTCGTTGTGACAGCTCACGCACGCGGGAGCGATGGCGACGTCCGCATACACCGCTGTGAAATACTTCTTTCCGCCCAAAACCTCCTCACCATAGTAATTCTTGCCCGGATTGCTTGCGACGAACTCGAGCCCCTGCTTCTCAATGTCGGTCCGCGGCGCATTTTGCTTGTTGACCGGCCAAATCGAGAGCAGCGAATAGCGGAACTTGTCGGTCGTCTCGGCGACCATCTCGGCGCCGAAGCGGAACATCTGCGCTGGCAGCGGCAGCGTCTTGTCGTCCTCGTGGTGCTCGGTCGCCTTGATGACCTTTTCCTTGACTGCCAACCGGTTCACCACCTTCCGTGTGTAGACGGTCCGATCCGACTCCATGACCGCATGAAGCATGTCGGCAACGTCCATGAACTGGAGGTCTTTGGCGACGGCTGTGGTTCCCAGGCCAAGCATGGCCGCTCCCGCAAGGAGCACAATTCTCGTCGATTTTGTCGTTCGCATTTTCCGTCTCCGTTCAGGTTGCAGGATTCATTCGCCGCTAGCCGATCACTTTGATCTCCCCTCGCGCTCCTTCTTCCGGCTCATAACCCAATCAATGCTTTCGACGCGGACTGAGGGGCGTCCGGCGAAATTTCTCTCAACGAGAGCCCGGTCGGCGAGCGCGTCGAGCGCGAATCCGAGGCCGTGGCAATTCATGCAGACCGAGCGGATCATTTTCTCGTTCGGCCTCAAGTTGGCATTCTGGTTGTGAGCAACGACGAGCCGGTCCTCGCCCGTGTCGGGGTCTTCGCGGTTTTCACGCGGCATGTGGCACGTCGCGCAGGAAACGCCGCTGCCATTCGGAATGCGGCCGCTCCTCTCGTCCTGCCAAAGGCGGCCGTGGGGCGAATAGCGATAAGCGAGCGAGTGGCTGTCGGCGTGACAGCCGAGGCATGCGTCGACCTCGGCGTTCGCGGTCACGAAGGCGTGGGCACCATGGCAACTGGTGCAGGTAAGCGACGCGGCGTGCGAGCGCTCCGCCATTGGCAGACGCGCGAGATCAGGTCGCATCGGCGTAAGCGGCGCGCGCCGCACCAGGCCGAAAGGCCCATCTTGGGAGGCGAGCAGTCCGGCGGCGAGGCGCATGCCGTGGCGCCCCGCGACGAAGCCCGCAGCCTGATCTTTGTGGCAGCCGGCGCAGACGGTGTGATCGGGCTGCTCGATCCATGCCGTCGGCGCACTGTTGTCCTTTGCCCTAGGTGTGTGGCAGCCCGAGCAGTTGACGCCGCCCCTGGCGTGAGCGCTGGCCATCCAATCGGCGTCGTTCGTGCCGTGGCCTCGTTTGGTCTCGGGTGCATCCGCCGCCGTGAGGTCAGATATAGCTTTGGCGACTGCCTCCCGCTGCGGGGGCGCAGCACGAAGTTTCAAGACGGGCTTCGCGAGCAGCTCGGGCTTGGTCGCGTGCTTCTCGAGGAAGTCTTCGTACAGCGCGCGATTGTCATGGTAATTGTGGCATCCGGCCGAGGCGCACGTCGAGAAGGCTAGGTTCTTGTGCGACGGTCGCTCTTTGCCGACGTCCTTGTGGCAGAGCGCGCAGAAATCGCCTGGCAGCGTCACGCCCATGGCGCTTGTGATCGCGGGCCGGTGCTCAGTATGGCAAGTCACGCACCGCCTCGCCTCGAGCCTCGTCAGCCGGTCGGCATTGCGCGGGTCGTCAAATTTCTTCGCCGGATGGCTGTCCTTGGCGCTGGTGAGATCAACACCATGGCAGCCTACGCAGGCTGTCTGGATCGCGTCGGCGCCCGCGAAGGGCGTGGAGTGACAGGCGGTACAGGCGAGCTCTATCTGGTGGTGGCCGTCGCTCGTCCGGCCGATGACGTGGCTTGTGCGAGTCGGGCCGCCGAAAACCATCCCGCCGGCAAGCACGATGCCGGCCGCCACCGTTGCAAGCAGCCAGATCAGCCAGAAGGGGCGCATTGTGGACACTACGGGACCCTCAGTAGAAGTAGACGCTGAGAATATGGAAAAAGAGTAGAAGCGGCAGCGGCCAGAGCGCCAGCACGTGCAGCCAGATCCCAACCTCCTTCAATCTCGCGGCATGCGCGGTCTCGGATCCGATCCTGTGCTCGAAAGCTGTGATCAGCCCCATCACACCGCCGGTTGTGCAGACGGCGAGAAACGTGCCCATGAGCCAGCTGGTGAGGTTGTGGCCGAGGCGAAAGCCGGTGTGTGCGAAGAGCGCGGCAACCGCCGCCATGCCGAGCATCGTGTGCCACTGGCGCCAGCCCGCGTAGCTGCCGAGCCGTGCGGCCAACGTCGCCGGCAGTAATCGCTTGCGGACCGAGATCATCCCGATTGCGACGGCGAGAACGAGCAGCAAGTAGCCGCTCGCCTGCTTCCACGATCCATCGAGCCACAAGAGGTCGGGAAGCCCGCGCGACTGGATCAAGGCCGCCGTCGGCCAAACTGGCAAGGCTATCGTCGCCATGGCAAGAAGGAGGCATGCCGCAGAGGCCGCGCCGACGAGCTTCCATCGAACAACTGGAGTTCGAGGGGCGTCATCGCCCAACAGCGCTGCAACGTGAATCTGGCAGCTGCCGCAGACCGTCGATGCTCCGGTATCGCGCTGCACGTCCTCAAGGGATGAGGCGCCGAGAGCGATCGCCTCACTGATTTGTCCACGCGTCGCGCCGGTGCAGTTGCAAACCGTTGCCTGGCGCGGCCACTCGCGCACGCTCCGGGGGGCGCGGGATGGCCACGGGTTGCCCTCGCGAAGGAAGCGGAGCCTCGTCCACGGATAGAGGCGTGCCCCGGAGCGCACAGCGGCCTGCACGCGAGCGACCTCGGGCCACTCGCCGACGCCGAACGCACCCACGATCCTCGCGCCGTCGTGGACGATAGCCCGATAAGTGCCGTCCCGGCACCGGTCGTAGACGAGCGACGACGCGTCCTGGCGCTGGTCGATCTGCTCGACGTCTCCGATGCTGAAGACCTCAACGCCAGCGACCTTCAGCTTCGTCGCAGCGACTGCGCCCACGTAGCGCGTCGGTCTGCCGGCGATATCCGCCGCCGCTACGATGGCCTGCTCGAAACCAGGCCCGACAAGGCCGACGACGGTGCCGTTGTGCTCGGCGCATTCGCCGACGGCGTAGATGTCCGGATCGCTCGTAAGAAGCCGGTCGGACACCCGTACGCCGCGCCCGACGGCGAGCCCGGCTTCGCGGGCGAGCTCGATGTTCGCCCTGATGCCCGTGCACACCACAACCGTATCGCACGTGATGCGTTCTCCGCCCGCGAGCTCGACAGCCTCCACGCGATCCTGACCAGTGATCCTCACAATCGTGGCCCCGGTGCGGATGACGAGGCCGGTCGCCCCGAGCAGCTTGGCGAGAAGCGCGCCGGCCCGGGCATCCAGCTGGCGGGACATCAAATGCGGATTGTGCTCGAGAACGATCGTCTCTGCGCCCCGTCGAGCCATGCCGCGCGCCGCCTCAAGGCCCAGAAGACCACCGCCGATCACTACGGTGCGTCGAGAGCGGACCGAGCGCGCGAGCAGCTTCTCCACGTCGTCGATCTGGCGAAACGTGAAGACGCCGGCGAGCTCGCGTCCCGGGAAAGGTGGGATGTGCGCTCGCGATCCCATCGCCAGCACGAGCTTGCGGTAACGGAATTCGCGACCTGTCGAGGTAGTCACGGTCCGGCTGGCGCGACCGATGTCGACGACGCTCTGGCCGGAGTAGACGGCAACTTGGCCGGGTCTGGGGAATGCGAGGTGCTGCATCACCTGGCCGAGCTGAGCGTCGCCGCAGAGAAGGGGCGTAAGCTTCACGCGGTTGTACGGCTGCCAGCGTTCGGCATTTATGATGACGACATTCTCGCCGTGCCGGCTCAGCTCCTGGGCGGTGCGCACGCCAGCCGGCCCGCCACCTATGATCACAACGGGGGACGGCTCCGAAACGCCGGTGCCTTGCGATAGAGGCGCCGCCTCAGCGGTCTTGGACGGCGACCGTGCTGCCGCTGGGGGCGCGTGCGCGAGACCGCTCATGCCCGCGCTTCGGATCGATGCCATCCGCGAAGCGGAAGCGCGCGGATTGCGGCGCGCAGTCGCCGTGGGCAGTGCTGCATATGAAAGGTCTTTGCTGGTCGCATGTGCGTATGTTGCCCCCTCTAGTGACATTGCGGCACCGGGAAGCCACGAATGCTTCTCGATCGCGACGAATGTCGGTTCCGGCGCTTTCGCGCCGGCATTGCAGGCAGCACTGCCCAACCCGATCCAGCGTTGGATCGATCACTCCCCGACGCGCGAAGCGTAGTTGGAGCCATTAACCCTCAGCACTTTTCATGCCATTTTCTCAAGTGATCAAAAAACAATGAAAATCATGACATTGCAGTGGCCCGGTCGCGAGCCGTAGCTATTTGGGGCCCAGTCTCCCGGCATTTCGTGGGTGGTTTTTGTGCGAAGCCGCACGTCGGCTTTCTGACCAACTCTTCTGAGCTATGGTTACCCGTCGACGAGTTTGACCTACAATGGACCTGAGCAGGTGCGGCAATCGCGGCGCATAGGGTTGGTGTCACTTTTTGCTTGTGCCTGTGGTGCATCTCAGGCGTATGCGGGTGCTTGTGGCGCAGGCACTCGTGGCTGTGCCAGTGCGTGTGGGGTTGGTAGTGTCCAGAATTATTCGCACTTTCGATTTCGGCTGAGCGGCGTCCGGCACGGGCTCAGGCGATGGTGCTCGTCGTGGACGTGCCGATGGGCGTACTTAGGGGCTCGTGCTCATGCTCGTGGTTATGGTCCTCGGAGAAGTGAAGCCAGACGCCGAGAGACATGAGTATGCTGGCCGCCACCAGCTGCAGGGATAGGTGGGTCGCGGAAGATGAGCACGGCGGCGATGGCCCCGAGGAATGGCCTCGAGGGCCCCATTGAGCTTGTCGATTACGGAATCGACACCGCTGGTTTGCCGGTTCCCCCAGCTTGTCGATGCTGACGAGCGTCGACGTCAGCTCAGCCTTGTCGGCAGGAGAAACATCAGACCCGGCGTGGACAGGGTTCGCCGCTATCAGCAGGCCGATGGCGAGAGCCACTGCAGCGAATAATTTCATCTCGAACCTAGCCCGCCTTTCTCCCGGCGGCGATGAGTTGGCGGAGGTTCGATGCTCTGCACCGGCGTGTCGACGATGGCGGTCGAGGGGGCGAGCGCCGTCGCCGCCGCCCTCGGGCAGCGTCGCAAGGCTCGGCGATGTTCCTGTGTTGTTGATCCTCGGGCTCATGCGCGGCTCGGCCGCCGGCGCCTCATAGTCGTTGCGCCGCCAGCATGAAGACCTCGCGCTCGGGGCAGGCGGACGTGAAGGCGAGCTTCACGCGCCGGACGCTGATGGTGACGCGGGCGCCGATCTTGAGGAGCTTCAGCCGGATGGAGCCGCAGGTGGCCGCCGCGGGCCTACTGCCGGCAAGCCCGATGCGGCGCACGGCGCATAGGAGCACATAGGCGAACGAGGCGAGCCACAGACGGAGCTGGTTGGCACGCATTGTCGGCGTCGGCGTGCGGTCGGCGAAGAGATCGCCCTGGCACTCCTTGATCCGGTTCTCCATCTCGCCGCGCTGGCAGTAGACGTCCTCGTAGAGGAAGCGTGCCGACCCGAAGGCGGCGTGGATGTTGGTCACGATGAAACGCGGGTTGGCTTCGTCGTTCGTCCATTCCGCCTTGCCGACGACGCGGCGACGGGCGCTCCAGGTCTTGCGCGTGCGGTATTCGAATTCGGCGAAGACACGCGCTGCCGGGACCGTACACGGGATCGTCGGTCGCATCGAGGTCGATGACGATGCGCGGCGGCGGCTGGTCGTGAGCATCGAGAAAGACGTCGACGAACAGCCGCTCGATGGCCTGGGGATCGTGGTCGAGCTTGTGGTGGCGGTCGCTGCCGATCTTGGCCAGATGCTCGAGCCGATTGAGCGTCGACTTGCCGGCGAGCCTGCCGCCCGGCTTGTCGAGCACGGCGGCGAGCGCCGGATCGTCGCGCAGCGCATCGTGGTCGATCAGGTCCTCGTGGCCGAGCGCGATGGCGAAGATGCGCTGGCGCAGCAGGTTGGCAGTAGAGTGGCGGACGGCCTCGGCGAGGCGCAGATCGGTGAAGCAGCGGGCTAGGCGGCGGCCGAGTCCGATGGCGCGGTCGGCAGCAGCCAGCAGCACCACGCCGCCGTTGGACGTGATGGCGCCGCCGTCGAAAGCGCCCACGAGTTTGCGGCCGCCGGACCTTCCAAAATCAAGCTCGCCCTGGCTACACTGTGTCGGCATCGGGGACATCTCCTGCTTGAGCGCAAGGCTTTGTCGCAGAAGAACTTTCGCTGAGTCGGAGCCCCGATGCGCATCACGAGTGGGAGAACTTCAGGCTAGAGCGCTTTCTGCTTGATGTGAATCGGGTCGGCCACGGGGGATTCCCACGGCCGCGCAAATCAGGTTCGGGTTCTCTGTCGAAATCGGCGGAGAGGCATCATGCCCAAAGGCTACTCGAAGGACCTGCGCGAGCGTGCGTTTGCCATGGTCGAGGATGGAAAAAGCCGGCGGGAAGTCGCCCGCGTGCTCGACCTCGCGCCGTCCACGGCCGTGCGCTGGCTTGAACGCTGGTCCACGGCGGGAACGGTCGACGCCAAACCCGGTACCGGTCACAGCCGTTCGCCACTCAAAGCCTGCGAGCAATGGCTGCTCGATCTGGCGCTTCTACGATCGCCACGAGATCACATTCAAAAAAAGTCCTGCACGCGGCCGAGCAGGATCGGCCTGACGTTGCCGCCGCGCGACAGGAGCTGAAAGCCGAGCAACCCGCGCTGAAAGCATCACGTCTGGTGTTCATCGACGAAGCCGCGGTAACGACGAAAATGACGCGCCTTTACAGTCGGGCTCCGCTCGGCGAGCGACTGGTCGCGAAGGTTCCACACGGCCATTGGAAGCCCCTGACGCTCGTCGCCGCATGCCGTGTCGACGGCATGACCGCACCGTATGTGATCGACGGTGCCATGGACGGTCCCGCTTTCCTTGCCTACGTCGAACAGGTGTTGGCGCCGACGCTGAAGAAGCGCGATGAAGTGGTCCCGGTCGTTCGGACAGATTTTCCGCTTCGATAAGTGGACTGTCTGCCGGGGTTAGGCCGCCGCGCGGATCGGCGACGTAGTGGTGTCGTGGAAGTAAGCTTGGTCAGGTGTCCGGTC
>JBFWQN010000203.1:0-8760 GCA_050249405.1 Hyphomicrobiaceae bacterium
GTTGTCGACCGTGACGCTCTCGATGTTCGTGTACCAACCCTTTCTGGCGTTGAGCCGGAAGCGCTCCTTGGCTTTGTCCTGCAGCAGATCGATCGTGCACTTGACGTCTTCCGCCGTGAACGGCTTGCCGTCGTGCCACTTGACACCCTTGTGAAGCTTGAAGGTGAGCTTCTTGTCGTCGGCACTCCAGCTCCAGCTGTCCGCAAGATCCGGCACGATATTGTCGAGCCGGTTCTGTTTGTCCTTCGGGTTGAACATCACGAGGTTGTTGAAGACGCTCATGAGTGGCGCCACCACCGAGATGGTGCCGACCTCGTGAATGGATATGTTACCCGGATCGTCCCGGTGCGTGAGGCGCAGGACGCCGCCTTGCTTTTGAGCCAAGGCATTCAGCGACCCCGAAAGAAAAAGGGCTGCCGCCAGTACGAAGAGCCTTCGCATATATTCCTCCCGATTTTGAATTTTGTATTCCGCCCGGGTTTTCCCGGTGCGCTTTGGGCACCGCGCCGTCGGGGGCGCGGTGCCGGTCTCTTAGATCGTCGCGGCCGAAGGCCGGCTCGACGACAGGTGCCTCCGCTACTCGGCCGCCTGCAGCAATTGCCCGTCCGGCCCCTCGACGACCCTCGTCGCGAAATTGGCGGGCGACACCACCTCGAGCACCTCGAAATCCGACGAGCAGGCGATCTCGCGGTGCGGGATGCCGGGGCGCTGGTTGATGCAGTCGCCCTTCTTGATGGTGCGCACGCCCTGGCCGGCGTACTCGAACTTGGCCCAGCCGTTCAGCACGTAGACCATCTGGAACGTGCAATCGTGCACGTGCCACTTCTGCACCTGATCCGCCTGCTCCTTGCCGTTGTTGCGGATGACGTGGGCGACGTAGTCGCCGTTGGTCGAATCCTTGAAGCCGAGGTCGCGGTACTCGAAAATCTCCCTCAACCCGGGTGTCCAGCTCGCCTCTGCAGCCTGATGGTGGCTGAATTTCCAGTTGTCGTGCGACATGATCTCCTCCTGAGGGGCCTGCCGTCTTGACGCGACGGCGCTACCGGATCGAGTTTCATCCAAGGCCGCCCGGCTGTCGAGGGAGCTTCCCATGTCGGGCCCGCCGGGCCACAAGGCGCGATACGGGCGCGGCAGAGCATTGGCGGAGATGGGGCAGGGACAGCGGCGATGGCGAACGACAATGGATCGGGCGAGCGGCCCCGCAGCGGATGGCAGCCGGAGCTCGACGAGCTGAGACTGCGCGAGCGCCTCGCACGGGAGATGGGCGGCGCCGACAAGGTGGCGCGTCAGCACACGGGCGGACGCCTCACCATCCGGGAGCGCATCGAGCGGCTGGTGGACCCCGGTACGTTCCACGAGATCGGCGCGATCGCGGGGCGCGGCACGTACGACGCGCTCGGCCGCCTCACCGATTTCATGCCGGCCAACCGGCTCAGCGGCCGCGCCATGCTCGACGGCCGGCCGATCGTGGTCTCCGGCGACGATTTCACCGTCCGCGGCGGCTCGGCGGACGCGACCATTCCGAACAAGACGACCATCGCCGAGCGGATGGCTGCCGAGCTGCGCATCCCCATCGTCCGCATCATCGAGGGCTCCGGTGGCGGCGGCTCGGTGAAGACCATCGAGACCAAGGGCTACACCAACCTCCCCGGCGGCCTCGACGGCAACTCGGACCGCTACAAGCTGCTCGCCGACAACATGGGCCGCGTCCCCGTCGTGGCTCTGGGCCTCGGCTCGGTTGCCGGGCTCGGCGCCGCCCAGGTCTCGGCCAGCCACTACTCGGTGATGACCAAATCGACGTCGGCCATGTTCGTCGCGGGGCCACCCGTGGTCGCGCGCATCGGTGACAAGCAGGCACTGGACAAGCAGGCGCTCGGCGGCTGGCAGATCCAGTGCGAGGCCGGTGCCGTCGACGATGCCGTCGATACCGAGGACCAGGCCTTCGAGCGGGCGCGCCTGTTCCTCTCCTATTTGCCCTCCTCGGTCTATTCGGTGGCGGAGCGGCAGCGCAGCTATGATCCGCCGGACCGGCGCGAGGAGCGGCTGTTCAGCATCGTGCCTCGCGACAAGAACACACCCTACAAGATGCGCACCGTGGTGGAGGCGGTCTTCGACCAGGGCTCGTTCATGGAGATCGGCCGCCATTTCGGCCGGCCCGTCATCACCGGCCTCGCGCGCCTCGAAGGTCTGCCGGTGGCCGTGCTGGCGTCCGATCCGTTCCACGCCATGGGCGCCTGGACCGCCGACGCATGCGAGAAGGTGATCCGCTTCGTCGACCTCGCCGAGACGTTCCATACGCCCATCGTGTACCTCTGCGACTGCCCGGGCTTCATGATCGGCCTCGAGGCCGAGAAGCGAGCGACCATCCGGTACGGCGTCCGCGCCATGGCGGCGATCAATCAGACGACGGTGCCGTGGTGCACCGTCATCACGCGCAATGTCTATGGCGTCGCCGGCGCCGCGCACGTGCCGGCGGGACGTTTCTCGACGCGCTTTGCTTGGCTCTCGTCGTCGTGGGGCTCGCTGCCGCTCGAGGGCGGCGTCGAGGCGGCGTACCGCGCCGAGATCGATGCCGCCGCGGACAAGACCGCCAAGATGGCCGAGATCGCGCAGCGGCTCGAGGCCCTGAAGTCGCCGTTTCGGTCGGCCGAGGCATTCGGCATCGAGGAGATCATCGACCCGCGCGATACCCGGCCGCTTCTCTGCGATTTCGCGCGCCTTGCCGAGCCGGTGCGCATGCCGGGTCCGCGAGCCTTCTCCATGCGGCCGTGATCCGGCCGAGCGGCGAGCGACGGTCGTTGCGCACCCGGAGGCCAGGCGCGAGCCCCCTTCTTTTTTCGAGCAGGAGCCGGTAGCAAGGCGCAATTCCCGAGACGGGGAGGGCACGGGAGGCTCCGCCTCCCGAATGGATGCGGGTCCGCGACCCGCTCGCGCCCCACGCGCGAACTGCAGCCGCCGGAGCCGAGCCATGAGCATCAAGATCGCCCCCTCCATCCTTTCTGCCGACTTCGCACGGCTCGGCGAGGAGGTGCGCGCCATCGATGCGGCGGGTTGCGACTGGGTGCACGTGGACGTGATGGACGGCCATTTCGTGCCGAACATCACCATCGGCCCGATGGTCGTCGCGGCGCTGCGCCCGCATACGGCCAAGCCGCTCGATGTGCATCTGATGGTGGCTCCCGTCGACGCCTACATCGAGGCTTTCGCCAAGGCCGGCTCCGACATCATCACCGTGCATGCCGAGGCCGGCCCCCATCTCGACCGCACGCTCCAGCTCATCAAGAGCCTCGGCAAGAAGGCCGGCGTCTCGCTCAATCCATCGACGCCGCCCGAGGTGATCTCGTACGTGCTCGACCGGCTGGACCTGGTGCTGGTCATGTCGGTCAACCCTGGATTTGGAGGCCAGGCGTTCATCCCCGCCATGCTGCCGAAAATCGAGCGGATCAAGCAGATGGTCGGCCGCCGGCCGATCCACATCGAGGTGGACGGCGGCGTGAATGCCGAGACGGCGGCCCTGTGCGGTAAAGCGGGTGCCGACGTGCTGGTGGCCGGCAATGCCGTGTTCTCGGGCGGGCGCTATGCCGAGAGCATCGCCGCCATCCGGAGCGCTGCGGAGCGTGGGAGCCGTTGAGCCATCCGAGCGACGCGTCGTCACCGGCCATGCTCGGGCCGCCATGGGACGAGACTGACACGGTGCCCCGAGAGACCGGCAAATGACTGCTCGCGACACGTGAGCACGACGACTTGATGCACGGTTGCCGCGGCTTCGAGCGCGCGGTGCATGGCCGCGATGCGCTGGTCGTCGGAGTAGACGAGCGCATCGTCCAGCAGGAGCGGAACGGCAAGCCCCTGCTCGGCGAGAAGCCGCGCGAAGCCCAAACGAACCAGCACCGCCAGCTGTTCTCGCGTGCCGTCGCTGAGCCGCGAAAGATCCTCAGACGTCTCTCCGCGCGTCACCCGCTCGGGCACGAACCCCGCGCCGAGCGCGATGCGCGCGCCGGGCAGCACGAGATCGAGGTAGGGTGCGAGCCGCGCCGTGACAGGAGCCTCGTAGCTCTCTCTGAGACTGGCTTCCTCCGCTCCGAGCTCCGTCGCGAGCAGCTGTAGGGCCTGCACCTGCGCGTCGAGGCCCGCACGCACGCGCAGAGCGGCCGCCAGCTCCGCCTCGTGGTTGGCGATGCGCCCGGCAACGTCGTCTTGGCGAAGCCCTTCCAGCTGGCCTTGAAGACGCGCCAGCTCCGCGGACAGCGCCGCCTCCTGCTGCTCGGCGAGCCGGACGGCGGCCCGAGCGGCAATGGCCTCGGCCTCGAGCCGTGCCTTGGCTTCGTCCGTTGGGGCCCTGGCCTCGGTCGCGGCTTTGACCCGCAGCGCCTCGTCGTAAGCGGTGCTCATCGCACGGGCAGCGGCCTCGAGCTCGGCACGGCGAAGTGCCTGCAACTCCGGCGGAGGCAGCTCGGACGCGAGCTCGTCGCGCCGGCGCGCCCGGTCCTCGGCCGTGGCCTGCATGACTGCCTCCCGCTGGCGTAGCTCGGCGACGCGCACATCCCCCGCCGCGCGCTCGGCCTCGACGGAGGCGAGGCGGTCCCGAAGGCTCGCGATGGTCGACGCGATAGCCTCGCCATCCTCCTCCGGCAGCCCAGCCGCCGCCTGGGCATCAGAAGCGCCGCGGGCAGAAGCGTCGCGGGCGGGAAGTGCGGCCAGCGCCGAGCCGAGCCGATCCAGGCCTTCCGGCGCAAGCGCCCTCAACTCCGCGTCGGCGGCGGCTCGCGCCCCCGCCTCCCGACGCGCCTCCTCGTGGGCTGACTCGAGTGCGGCGAGGCTCGCGACACCGGCCGACGATAGCAGCGCCGCAAGGCGATGCTGGTCGCGCGCCATGTCCTCCTTGGACCTCTCGCGGTCTGCCGAGGCGCCCGGCTCGATGCGAATTCGTCCTATCCCCGGGACGACGAGATCGAGCGGCTCCTCGGCAACGAGGCGCTCGCCCTCCGCCAATGGCCGGCCAGAAAGGACGATGCGGCCGTCCGCGCCGGCCTCGTAGGCGACGGTCACCACGGCCGACGCAGCCTCGATTCCGGCCTTGGCCTCCGCGATCCGGGCCGAAAGCTCGCGAGCCTCGCGCAATGCTGCTGCATCCGAGGGCAGGCGGCTCAGCACATCGTCGATCTCGCGTCGGCGGGCCGCGGCAGCGAGCGCCCTCCCATGCCGCGAGGCAAGCTCGCTCCGGCGCGCTTCCGTTCGCACAGCTTCCAGATGCGCCTCGGCCGAGGCAACGTCCCGCCGCAGAGCCGTTGCCCGGGCTGCGGCGGAACCTGCGGCAGAGACGGCCTCGTCGAGCGACTTGCGGAGACGTGTCTGCTCCCCCGCCTCCGTCGCGTCCAGGGCCTCCAGCCGCGCCATCTCGCTAAGCCCGCGCTCGAGGGCACGGAGCGCATCGGTGGCCGCAGCATTTGCCGCCCGTGCCTCGGCTGCCGCGGCGCGCGCACGATCGCTTGCCGAAAGGTCCTCGCGTGCCCGGGCAAGGTCCGCATCGGCTGCTGCGAGACGGCGATCCCGATCGGCACGGGCCGCTGCATTTCGAGCTTCGTCGGCAGCCGCGGCGACGCCGGCCGTCCGCTCGAGCAAGGCCTCCGCGCGATCGAAGTCTGCACGCGCGGTCGCGAGCGCCTGATGCGCCGTCTCGGCTGCACGCACGGCCTCGGCGTAGCGGGCTCGCGGCTGTCCGCGCGTCCGGGTCACGAGCTCGCCGAGCATGGCCTCGACGCGCTGATGCACGCGACGGACCTTGTCACCGCCGCCTGTGGCCGCGATCTCGCGCGATATGGCCGTGCGCAGGACCAGCTCGCCCTCCGCGCCGGGAACCGTCGGCTCGAGCGTTGCGCCCTGGCCGAGCCAGAGTAGAGGGTAGCGTCCCGCTGCTTCAGCGTTTCCGAGCAGTTGCTCGAGGCGGGCCTCGGCGTCCGCCCCCCGCGCGACAGCCCCCGTCGTCAGCGAGACGACCTCCGCCATCCGATCGGCGAGAAAGCGCTTGCGTACCCGCCACCGCTCCCCCCGCACCTCCAGGTCGACCTCCACCAGGGGGGCACCACCCCGGTAGGGGCGCAGCTTGTCGAGATCGCGATGCGCGGATCGGTGACTGACGAACAAGGCCGCTCTCAGCGCCTTCACGAGCGTCGACTTGCCCGCCTCGTTCGGGCCGACCAGAAGGTCGAGGCCGCCCGAAAGCGCCTCGATGGCGACGGGCTCGCCGAATCGGCCGCACTCCGCGACCCGCAAGGCACGGATTTTCATGTTTCGCTTTCCACCGCTGTCTCCAGCGACAGGAGGAGCTGCATGGCATGGGCCGCGACAGTCGCCTCGCTTCCTTCCGCCTTGGCGCGCGCGACGAGCCTGGCCGCAACGCCGGCAAGCGCTGGATCGCCAATCAGTCCGACGTCCTCCGTGCTGACATGAATGCGCAAGTGTCCCCGATCGACATCGAGAGCCAGTAGGACAGCTGCCATCTTATCGAGGCCGGCGTCGAGCGCAGTCGCCTCGCCTGCCGAGAGGCTCCCTTCGAGCACCAGAGACACGAGATGCCGTGGCGCTTCAGCCCCGAGCGCCCGGACCCAGGCCTCGACCGGCTCGAGATCGCCGCTGCGCGCGATCTGGGCTCGGCGCTCGACCCAGCGGTAGGCCGACGTCGCGACCTTCTCGACGGTGGCTGGACTACCTGCTGCTGCGATCCGCACGACCAGCACGTGCCCCGGCCCATTGTCCTGAAAGCTATCCGGCTCCGGAGTCCCCGCGTACCACACCGCGTCTGCGATCTCCCGCGCGCCGTGCCAGTCGCCAAGCGCGAGGTAATCGAGTGCCGCGCCAGAGCGCCGGCCGGCATCGATCGGGACCGCCGCCTCCCCGAGGCTCCCGAAGCCCTGCACCGAGCCGTGCGCGACGCCGATCCGGATCACACCCACGGCCGGCGCCGCGCCCGCCATCCATGCCGTCGGATCCGAGGCCAGGCTGCGTGCGGAGAGTGGAGCCGGCAGCAGTGCAACCCCGGGTGCGATCTCGGTGACGGCCGGCTCCAACAGCAGCCGCACATTGGATGGTGGGCCAAGCGCCGCGATGCGACCCCAAATGCTTCCGGGCCGCACCGGATCGTGATTGCCGGGAAGCAGCAGCCATATCGTCTCCGGATGCAGCGACATGCGTCCGAGCGTCTGGCGAAGCGTCGTGTCGTCGATCAGCTCGCTGTCAAGGACGTCACCGGCGACGACAACATGATCGGCCCCAACCGACCGGGCCACCGCCGCGATCCGGTCGATCACCGAGATGCGCGCCGCCCTGAGCTGCCCACCGACCTCGGCGGAGAAACGGCCGAATGCCTTGCCGATCTGCCAATCGGCGGTATGGACGAACGAGAATGCCACGCCCCAGCCCCCCAGAGCTGTCCTGCTCCTATTCGCCGATACCGTATGTTCTTTTTTTGTTCTTCGCAAGCGGCATGAATCATTGCCCCACAGCCGAATGCGATGCTCCCCGAATCCGGATCGGGCCCCCGGCAACTGACGAGGCGCAATGGCAATCGGGCTGCGCAGTGCCTAGCTACACATGGAGACGTCAGCGAAAGGACCGCATCATGGCCTTCGAGAAGCTCAAGACCGAGATCGGCATTCTTCTCACCGAGATGCAGAATGAGCCCGAGGACGCTCACGAGCTGGCTCTGCAGGTCCATGCCAAGCTGCAGGAGCTCAAAGCCTTCGGAATGCCTCTGCCCGCCGACCTGGTTGCTCTCGAGGAGGTTCTGGAGGCGGAGGCGGTGAAGCGTCGCCTCTCCCTTCGCTGAGGGGCGACCACCCTGAGGGAAGGACAGGAGACTGGACGGCGCTACGCCCGCGTGCCGATAATGCCCCTGATGATCGGACGTCGGATTTGTGGGGCGCATGGCAATGCAGCGGCGTTTTGGCTTGGCTCTACTGATCGCATTGGCGATGGGTGCCTGCTCGTCCGCCAGCGTCGAGACGCCTGGTGCCAGTCCTATCCGCCAGCGGGACGACGCTTTCCTGCCCTATCGCGAGGTCACCACGTCGCCTTTCGAGAGCGGCCGGCTCCCGGGTGACCGGATCAGCGGCTCGCTCGGGGCGCGCGTCGATCGCAAAACGGGAGCTGCCACGACCTATGCCCTGCTGACCGTCGTCTACGCCGAGCGTCAGGGTCGCCGATACGAGACCGCGCGAAACCTGCAGGCAGAGGCGCTGCCCATGCGACAGGTCTACAAGGACGGGAGTCACTGCCGGAAGCTGTCGGGATGCGTCCACGCCGAGGCGTTCCAGGTCGATCTCCCGCCTGCAGAGCTCAGGCAGGCGCTGGCGGCCGGCAACGGCTATGCGATCAAGCTCTTCGGCCGTGCGGGGGCTGGCACCGTCTTCGCCTTTCCGAAAGACACGCTCGCTGCACTGTTCAAGGCGATCGACGCTCCCGCCGCGGTCGCGGCATCGGCCCGCACAACAAGACCGAAATGAGGCCGCGTCGCTATCGCCGTACGGCCTCGACCTCGATGGCGACATCGACCTCGTCGGATATCAGTGGTGCGCCGCGTCCCAGATTCCATTCGCTGCGCAGGATCTTGGTGGTCGCCGAGAAGCCGGCGACGAACTTGCCGGCAGTGCGCGGGTTGAGGTGTCCCAGCGGTTGCTCGCCGGCGAAGTTCCAGGTGTCCGTCTGCGCCTCGGGCCGTGTGTCACCCGCTCCCGGGAGTGCGCCCAGCTCCTCGCCCGTCCG
>JBFWQN010000204.1:0-8752 GCA_050249405.1 Hyphomicrobiaceae bacterium
CAGCGCGTGGCGCTGCCCCTCACCCCGACCCTCTCCCCATGCAAGTGCAGCGCAGGGGGAGAGGGGGAAGCCGTCGCAATGCTATAGCCTGCGGATGACCGGATCGCGGGTGGACGTCAGCATCAGCTCGGTGAGCGCCCAGACGAGCGCATCGACGCGGTCGGGGGAGCGCCCTTCGGACAAGCCTTCGGGGCCGAAGTCGCACATCTGGTTCTCCAAGGCGGGAAACTCGCCGACGTGGACGACGCGGTTCTCGGCGTAGAGCGCGGCAATCGGCTCGGCGCGGGCGAACTTGCCACGGCTGGCGTGGACTTTCTTGACGGGCGCATTGGCATCGACGGAGCGGATGACGTTGACGACGAGGTCGCCTCCCTGGTTGGCCTCGGCGACGATGCGATCGGCCTGAAAATCGCGATAGGCGGCGATGACGGCGCGTGCCCAGGTGGCGGGATCGCGGCCCTGTAGGGAGCGGTCGGCAAGGATGTAGGCACGGCTATCGGGGCCGAGGCCGGCGACGACGATGCCACAGGTGTCGGCATTGTCGGTGGCGGTGACGGGCGGATCGACGGCGACGACGATGCGATGCATGTCGGGCGCAATTCTCGTTCGCGCCTCGACCAGCCACTTGCGCTGCCAAAGGCTGTCCGGCCGCTCGGTGACGACCTCGCCATCGAGCTCCTGGCGGCCGAGGGCGGTGCCCGCATACATGCGCGTCACCTCGGCAATGAAGGCGGGCGCGAGGTTGGCGGCGTTGTCGGCGGTGCGGGCGCGGGTCATGGCGGTCGCCTCGTCGGCCATGATGGCTTTCAGCAGCTTGATGGCGCGCGGCGTGGTGGTCACGACCTGGCGCGGTGCGGTGCCGAGACGCAACCCGAACTGCAGCATGTCCCAGGCGCGATGGGCGCGTTTCCAGCGGCCGAGCTCGTCGCACCAGGCGGCGTCGAACTGGGGGCCGCGGAGACCTTCCGGGTCCTCGGCCGAGAAGAATTGCGCAATGGCGCCAGAGCGCGGCCAGACGAGCTGACCTTTCGAGATCTCGAGCACGGGACGCTCCCCGGGAGGATGAACGGCCATGAGGCCGGAGACGCCCTCGATCATGACGGCGCGGACGTGCTGCTGGGTCGGCCCGACGAGCGCGATGCGGGCCGCGCGGGCCTCGCCCGGCCACAGGCCCAGCGCCACAGCCCGGACCCACTCGGCGCCGGCCCTGGTCTTGCCGGAGCCACGGCCGCCGAGCAGCAGCCACGTGCGCCAGGGCTTGCCGGCAGCGGTGTGCAGAGGCGGAAGCTGATCGTCGCGGGCGTTGAACAGCCAGTCGTGCGCGAGAAAGCGGGCGTGCGCGTCGTCACCAAGCAACGCGGCGAGCGCCGCGTCACGCTCGGGCGGCGGCAGCCGAGACGATGCGATGAAGGCGCTCCGCAAGCTCGCGGCGGCAGCGGTCCGCCTCGTCGGCAAGATCGGTGGGGGCGGCGCCGGGCTTGGCGGCGGATTTTCCGAGGCCAGCTTCCATCTCCGTGATCTTCTCGAGGTTGTCGATGAGAGCGCCGATGGCGCGGGTCTCGCGCTCGTGGTCGGTAGCGGGCGTGTCGTCGTTGCGGGCGAGATCGTTGGCCATGCGTCGCTCCAATTGCTCGAGCTTCATGGAGATGGCGGCACACAGCCGATCGAGCAGACGGCGGCGCGCGGCAGGAGTGGCGAGAAGACGACGCGGAATCGAGGGCGGCGCGGCGGCACCTTTCGGGCTGACCGAATCGCCGCCGAGTGCATCGGGGCGTCCTTCGGATGACAATGCCTCTCGCGATGCCCCTCCGCCCGCCTCCCCGGTGCGAGCGGACGTGGCCGGCTGCCGCGTGGCGGGCCTCGTCGCACGGGGCGGCGGGAAGGGGCGTGGGCTCTTCCGGCGCCAGCCTTCCTTCCTCCGACGCGCGGCGAGCTCACGCTCGGCGACGCCGGATTCGGCGCAGATCCGGGCAACGGCGTCCTGCGTCTCCTCGTAACGGTAGCGGATTGCAGCCCAATCGGGTGCTTCAGAGGCGGTCATGTGGGCTCCGGCAGGGGCGTCAGCACGAGGCATCTCGACCGGCCGGACGGCAACGCAAAGCGGCCGGCGCGAAAGACGCGGCCGGCGCGGACTTGCCTGAACCTTCAGCGGAGAGAGCGGGCGACGGGGCCTCGGCTTGCAGAGCCGATGCGGTAGCTCTGTACTGCTTGCCCAACTGTCGCGTTATACCTGAAACATACCTGGAGAGCGGCACGCTGTCAACATGGATTTGATTGGGTCTCGAAGCAACAATTGGCAATACCGAGCAATCATGTGCCGTCCCCCAAAGAAACCGCGTAGTATAAAACACGGGGAGGCGAGAGGGGATAACTACATCGCGTGTAGCGCGGCTGGACTGCGAGTGGCCGGGGGGCTCAGCCCGTCGACGGCTCGACGATGTAGGTGACGCCGAGCACATGCGTGCCGCCGGGAGCGAGAGTGACGATATCGTCGCCGGCATTGGCGGTCTCGATGCAGAGCATCTGGCGAAAAGCCTCGGGCGAGCCCATGTCGCCGAGGCGCGCGGTCTTGGCGGTCCATGGATTCCAGACGACGGCGCTGCGGCTGCCGGCGCTTGCGATGCCAATGCGGCGGCGGCTGCCGGCGTCGGCGAGGGTGATGTGCGAGGTGTCGCCGAGATAGATGCGGTCGACCTCGGCAGGAACGGCAATCGCCCCATTCTGTGTCTTGCGTGCGAAACCTTCGAGCTTGTCGAGATACGCGCGGCCCTCGAGGCCGGTGACGGATGCGGCGGAAATGTCGGAGACGCGGAAATAGGTGTGGAGCGCCTCGGTGAGCGCGAACGGCGCATCTCCCGTGTTCCGCGTCTCGAGAGAAAGCGACATGCCGTCGCCCAGCGTGACGGTGAGCCGTGCCTCGGCGCGGTGCGGCCAGAGCGTCAGATCGGAATCGGTGGTGGCGGTCGCGAGCGTGATGGAGACGGCATCGGCCGTGACGGCGGTCGTGGCGATGGCCCAGGGGCGATGGCGGACGAAACCGTGGGCCGCCTTGGTGACGTCGGTCGGATGATCGGCGAACCAGGGCCAGCAGACGGGAATGCCGCCGCGGATGCCCTTGCCGGTGCGAATGCGTGCAACGGGCGAAAGCCAGAGGAGACCGTCGCCGTCCTCAGTCCAGTTGAGGACCTGCGCACCGTGCAGCGCGACGAGGACCTGGAACCGACCATGGGTGAGGCGAGCGACCGGGCCGCCGAGCGGACTCTCCTCGATCGCGACATGCGGCGGGCGGGCATGCACGGCGAGCGTGGCAAGCGTGGCTGACATGGGGACCTCCGGCTCGTGCGGCGCTCTACCGGATAGGCTGCAGATCCGGATGAGGGCAAGTCGCATCGTGCCGGCTTGGACGACAAGGCAGGCGGGCTCGTGGGTGCCCGCCTGCGCGGGCATGACGCCAAGAAAGGTCGGGAAGGCGGCGGCGATCGGCTCAGCCGCTCTTGCGCTTCCTGATCTCGGCGAGCTCGGGGTCCAAGCGGTCGAAGGCGACGAGCGGGGCGATGCGGCGGAAGACGCGGTTCACCAGCGGCCAGCGGTGGCGGAAATAGACCCACATCGGATCGAGGCGGCTGCCGAGCTTCACTTTCTGGGCGTAAGCGGTCTGGCCGGACTGATACTGCCGCGCGCCGTGGCGGAGCGCGAAACGGACACCCTCCATCCAGCACACGAAGAAGAGGTTGTGATCGCGGCCGGCCGGATAGCGCATGCCCCAGAACTTGTCGATGATGCGCTCCTTCTCGATGAAAAGCAGCTTCATGGCGAGAAGCCGGCCATCGCCGCGGGCGAGAATGACAGAGGCGCGACCGGGTCCGAGAGCCGCCACGACATCCCGGAAGTAAGCCGGCGAAAGCTGCTCGAAATCGCCGTAGTCGAAGCGGCTGTTGGCGCGCGTCTCCTCATAGAGCGAGAAGATCTCATCCTCGATGCCGGCGATGGACGTGACCGTCTCGATCGCCACGGGCCCGGCGGTTTTCAGCTTGCGCCGGAGAACGCTTCGATTGTTGGCGGACAGCGACTGGATGTAGGCCGCCTCATTCTCGAACGGCAGGTCCAGCACGCACACGGGAAGGCCGGCGATGCGCGAGTAGCCGGCGGCCGAAAATGTGTCGTGAAGCGGCGCTGCGTCCCGCTCGGCGATGTCCTTCACGGCGAGAATGCGCACGTTCTCGCGCGCGGCCTTGGCGTCGAGGCCGTCCAACAGCGCCTTTGCCGCCGCGAGGCGCTGAGGAGGCGTGAGCGAAGGATCGAGCCCCAGATGGCAGCGGTCGGCAAGCGGCGAGCCGAGGCCCAGAACCGGATGGGCGACGAGACGCGGCAAGGCGCGATGAAGCCAGTCGCCGATCGGGCGCATGCCGCCCTGGAGCGGTGTGTCGAGCCGATACGTGACGCGAAAAAGCGGTGCCGCCGCGACGATGCGACGACTTGCTGCACCCCGCACGGCGAGCGCCTCGAAGCAAAAGCCAGGCGGCGGCGACGCCTCGACGGCGCGGTAGTAGGCCCAGCCCTCGGCCTCGTCAGGGAAAAGGCGCGCCCAGTCGGCCTCGGGGATGGCGCCGACACCGGGCAACTCCTCGGTCGAAAAGCCTTGCGATGTCGAGGCGAACATGATCATGAGGCTTGGTCCTGGAACGGCGTGCAAGGCGGACAGCGAAGGTGTGAATCGGCGGCTCGAGTCGCCATTCTAATCCGCGCGACCCGAGCAACGACATGCCGGCCGGATGTGTCTGCCATCACGTCAAACGCGCGTGCTCGAGGGCCCGGGGGAATGCCCGGCACGTCGCCCAATCCTGTCTCCCTCGGAGGCCCCGACCGATGTCGACCCGTGCCTGGATCACGGTGGTGCTTTCCATGTTGATCGGCGTGGTGCTCGCCGGAGCATCCGTCGCCCTGGTGCTTTCGGTGCCGCTGCTTGAGGCTCATGCGGCGGCCCTGCTGCCGGCCCTGGCGTTGGCGGGCTTCATCACGGCCCCGCTGGTCGCCTGGCAGATAGCACCGCTGCTGCGCATCCGAGTGCAGAAGAGCAATTCGACCAAGCGGCGCCTGCTCGAGAAGCACGGCGAAAAGCTGGCGGCACGCCGCTGAGTGACGAATGGGCCGCTACACGGCGGCCGTGACGGGGCGACGGGCGGCAGGTGCCGCAGCCGAGATGCGATGGGCATTGGCCTTCGCTATTCCTTCCGCGAACGCGAGCGAGCGCTCGACAACCGCCTGCCGCTGCTTGTCGAGCGTGACGATGTGGTAGCTGTCCTCGAGCACCACCATCTCGACCCTGCCCCCCAGCTTGCGCTGCAAATAGAAGGCGTTGTCGATGTCGGCGATGTCATCCTCGCGCGGATGCAGGATGAGCGACGGCACCTTGATGTCCGGAAGGCGCGGCTTGACGCGGTCGCAGAGCGCATTGAAGTGCGAGAAGCAGCGCACGGGCGTGCAGAAGACGCCGGCCTCCGAGCTGTCCTTGCCTTGCATGCTGGAGACGACCAGGGCGCGCACGCGCTCGTCCTTGAGGCCGTAGGGCTCGTGCTCGGGCAGCGTCATCTTGATGTTGAAGCGCGTGGGACGAATGTAGCGCAGCACACGGCTGTGCCACGGCATCGACCAGCCGTTGAGCCAGAGCGTCGGCGCGTAGAACGCGAGAGCGTGCACGCCGGCGGGACGGGCCACGGCCAGCTCGGCCGCGAGAATGGCACCCATCGAGAGGCCGCCCGCGATGATCACATCGCAGTGCTCCTTCAGGCGATCGTGGCCGGCGTGAACGCTTTCGATCCACTGCTCCGGCGTCGACATGCGCAGGGTCTCGACCGTCGAGCAGTGACCGGCGAGCTGAGGGCAATGCACCGTGTATCCGGCCCGCGCGAGGCCTTGCGCGACGTAGCGCATCTCGACCGGCGTGCCGCCGAGGCCGTGAATGAGGAGAAAGCCGACACGTCCACCAGGATGGAACGTGCTCCGGTCGGGCATCTTCGGGCTGGCGCTCATGATCGCGTTCCGCGTTTCGCTGCTGCGCTGACCTGAGCGCGTCGTCCGGCTTACGAGGGGCAAGCGCCCGAGGTGGAAGGACGGCCTCAGCCGTGGCCTTCCAGACGTGCGACGCGTGCCATCAGCTGATCCAGGAGCTCGATGGCGAGGTCGATCTCGTCGTCCGAGATGTGGAGGGACGGGGCGAGCGTGACGACGTTCTTGTAATAGCCGCCGATATCCAGGACGAGGCCGTAGCGCCGGCCTTTGACCTCGAGATCGGCCTTGAAGGCCTCGTCGACCATCAGATCGACCAGCTTCTTCGACGGGGTGAAGCTGTCGGAGGGCTCACAGATTTCCATGCGGAGCGCGAGGCCCAGGCCATCGACGTCTCCGACCATCCTGTGGCGGCGCTTCAGATACTGGAGGCCATCGAGGAAGCGGCGGCCCTTCTCCATCACCGAGGTCTCGTAGTCGCCCTCGGCGAGCATGCGCATCACCTCGAGGCCGACGCCGGTTCCCATCGGATTGGCGTTGAAGGTGGAATGCGTGGAGCCGGCCGGGAAGACCGTCGGGTTGATCAGCTCCTCGCGAGCCCACACGCCAGAGAGCGGATTGAGGCCGTTGGTGAGCGCCTTGCCGAAGACGAGGATGTCGGGCGTGACGCCGAAATGCTCGACCGACCAGAGCTTGCCGGTACGGTAGAAGCCCATCTGGATCTCGTCGACGACCAGCAGGATGCCGTGCTCGTCGAGAACCTTCTTCAGCTCCTTGAAGAAATTCATCGGCGGAACGACGTAGCCGCCCGTGCCCTGGATGGTCTCGATGTAGAAGGCGGCGTACTCGCACTGGCGCGTCTTGGGATCCCAGAGTCCGTGGTACTCGCTCTCGAAAAGACGCTTGAAGTTGGCCACGCACTGCGCGCCGAGCTCCTCCTTCGACATGCCCTTCGGCCCCCGGAAATGGTAGGGGAACGGGATGAACTGGGCGCGGTCGGAGAAATGGCCGTAGCGGCGGCGGTAGCGGTAGGACGAGGTGATGGCCGAGGCGCCGAGGGTGCGGCCATGATAGCCGCCCTCGAAGGCGAACATCAGCGACTTGCCCTTGGCATTGCGGACGAGCTTCAGGCTGTCCTCGACCGCCTGGCTGCCGCCGACGTTGAAATGCACGCGGCCCTTCTCGGCGAACTTCGCCTCCATGTCCTGGGCGATCATGGCGGCGAGCTCGATCTTCTCGCGGTGGAGATACTGCGAGGCGACCTGCGGAAGCGTATCGAGCTGGCGTCGCACGGCGTTGGCGATGCGCTCGTTCTTGTAGCCGAAGTTGACGGCCGAGTACCACATCTGCAGGTCGAGGTACTCCGCACCCGCCCCGTCGTACATGAACGAGCCCTGGGCATCGGAGAACATCTTCGGCGGGCTGGTGTAATGCACCGTGTCGCCGTGCGAGCAGTACTTGTCCTCGAGGGCCAGCAGCTCGGCCTCGGTCAGCGCGGGCCGGCCGGAGCCGCCCTCGTTCCAGTGCAGCGATTTGTCCATTGGTCGGCTACTCGTCCCTCAGCTCGTCTCGGGCGTATTGCGGCGCCGCGTCGGGTTCATCGTCGAGCCAGGCGGCGAGCAGCGGCGTCGCCTCGGCGAAAGTGGAGATAGCGAAATGCGGCATGCCGCTTTCCGCGGCGTGACGGGCGAGCGCGCCCTTGGCGAGCACCAGCTCGGCCTCGCCCGCGACGCAGAAATCGGAGCGGCCATCACCGACGACCACGCGGACCGTGCCAGTGGGAGCCGCCGCAAACTGGCACTTGCAGTTGCCGGCAAGCGACCGGCAGTCGCCTCTGGCGTGCGGAAAGGCGAGGCGCCAGCGATCGCCGCCCAGCCACTCGAGGCGATTGGCACGAAAAGGGATGTCGAGGCCGTAGCGGGCGAGGACGGCACCAACCGTGCGGTCGAGGCCATCCGAGACGACGCTGATGTCGAGCCCTCGCGCCCGGCACAGCGCGACGAAGCCGGCGAAATGAGGGTCGATCTCGATGCCGGCGACGAACGCGTCGAGCTCGGCCGGCGTGGCACGCACGAGCGCGATCTGGCGCACCATGCACTCGCGCGAGCCGATCCGGCCGGCCTTCCAATCCTCCTCGACGCCGACCCACGCCGGCTCGGCAAACCGCTCGAGAAGGAGGTCGGTCGTATCGACGGTGGCAATGGTTCCGTCGAAATCGACCAGCACCTGGCATTTCAACCGCATGATCGACACGCTGGCCCAACCCGTTGATCGACTGCCGCAAATACCCCAGGAGGATTTGCTGATTCCAGCAGTAGCGCCTCTCTAGCCGTCCGCAAACCACGTGCCAATGGGCATCGTAAACGCGAGGGGACTGTCGGGCGGCTGTCTTTCGGCCACATAAATCCCAGCAGATTCCAGCGCCTGCGCCGCCTCATTAACCATTTTTCGATTTTGGCCGGCAGACGAGCCATGCACGAACGCCGGTGCTGTGTTGCGGCCGGGCAATACCGCCCATGCAGGCGCTCGTGGTCTCAGCGCTCCCGGAGGGAGGCGACCCGGTGCTCAACAGCGGCGACTGCGAGATAGATGGCGAACGCCGCCGCGAGGGCGACGAGATAGGGGGCGGCCAGCCCGGCAATGAACCGGCCCGCGGCCCAGACGAGCGAGCCGGTGGCCAGAGCGGCGAGCGCTGCCCAGGGACCGCCGATGCGGGTGAAGAGACCGAGCAGGGCCACGACGACGG
>JBFWQN010000205.1:0-8742 GCA_050249405.1 Hyphomicrobiaceae bacterium
CGGCTACGAGGCGATGCACAAGGCGTGGCCGTCGCTGATCCACGCCCGCATCACGCCGTTCGGCGACACCGGCCCGTGGAGCGATTTCAAGGGCTCGGACATCGTGCACCTGGCCCTCGGCGGCGTCATGATGAACTGCGGCTACGACCCGGCGCCCGGGGGGAAGTACGACCTGCCGCCTATCGCCCCGCAGATGTGGCACGCCTATCACGTGGCCGGCGAGCAGACGAGCATGGCCATCATGGCGGCGCTGGTCTACCGCTACCGCACCGGCCTCGGCCAGCAGGTGTCGTGCGCCGTGCACGAGGCGGTGGCGAAATGCACCGAGGTCGACCTGATGACCTGGGTCATGCGGCACGCGCCCGTGTTCCGCCAGACCTGCCGGCACGCGCGGGAATCGGTCTCGCCGGCGCCGACCATCGCCCACACCAAGGATGGCCGTTGGGTGATGGCGAACCTCGGCAACCATCCCGACGACGGCAAGCGTCTCATCGCTCTGATGGACCGCTACGGCATCGAATCCGGCCTCTCCGAGGAGACGGCCGCGCCGCCGCGCACGGGGCGCTTCGTCCCTGGAACTGCGCCCGACAAATCCACGCGCGACCTTTCCATGGAGGCGGTGCAGCGCTTCGTGCGCGCCTTCACCTACGAGAACATCCCGTGGCGCGAGGCACAGGCGGCCGGCATGCTGTGGGCGCCACTCAGGAAGCCGCACGAGAACGCGCTCGATCCGCACTGGTTGAAGCGCGGCAGCTACACCGACATCGAGCACCCCGAGCTTGGCCGCTCGTTCCGCTACGCCACGTCGAAATGGATCGGCACGGCGAGCAACTGGACGTCCGGACGGCGCGCGCCACTCCTCAACGAGGACGCCCCGGCGATCGCGGCCGAGAAGCCACGGGCGCACGCCCCTGCCATCGCGCCGGAGCCTCAGCCGGCGCGTACAGGCAAGCCCTCGGCTCGCGGCAAGCCGTTCGCGCTCGACAAGATCCGCGTGCTCGATTTCACATGGTTCCTGGCCTCGGCCGGCGGCACGCGCTTCCTCGCCTCGTTCGGCGCGGAATGCCTGAAGGTCGAGTTGAAGTCGCACCCCGACACGCGCCTCGCCGCCATGGCGCCGGTGGGCGGACGCGAGGCGAGGGAAAAGGCGACCGGCCCTTTGAAAGGCGTCACCGACCCGGACATGGGCGGTCAGTTCAACAACAAGAACCCGGGCAAACGCGGCATCTCGCTGAATGTCCGCCACCCGAAGGGCCTCGAGATCGCAAAGCGGCTCGTCGCCATGTCCGACATCGTCGCCGAGGGCTTCTCGCCGGGCGTGCTCGACAACTGGGGCCTCGGCTACAAGACGATGAAGGAAATTAAACCGGACATCATCTACGTGCAGCAATCGGGCATGGGTGCGCAGGGAACCTATGGCCGCTTCCGCACGGTCGGCCCCATCGCCAACTCGTTCGCGGGGCTATCCGAGATGTCCGGCCTGCCCGAGCCCGCCATGCCCGCCGGCTGGGGATATTCCTATCTGGACTGGATGGGCGCCTACTCTTTCGCGCTCGCCATGCTGACCGGCCTCTATCACCGCGAGCGCACGGGCGAGGGCCAGTGGATCGACGCCTCGCAGACCGAGGTCGGCCTGTTCATCGCCTCGACGACCACGCTCGATTGGTCGGCGAACGGTCGCGTCTGGCAGCGGACCGGCAACCGCTCGCCCTTGAAGCCGGCCGCGCCACACGGCGCCTACCCGTGCGCGGGCGAGGACCGCTGGCTCGCCATCGCCTGCTTCACGGACGGCGAATGGCGGGCATTCTGCGACGTGGCGCAGCGGCCCGAATGGGCGACGGACAGCCGCTTCGCCACTCTGGAGGCCCGGCTCGCCAACCAGGACGCCCTCGACGCGGCCGTCTCGGACTGGAGCCGCACACGCGACGGCTACCGGCTGATGAAGGTGCTGCAGGCCGCGAGCGTACCGGCGGGCGTCTGCCAGACGGCGGAGGACCGCTGCGAGCACGATCCGCAGCTCGCCCACCTCGAGTGGCTGACCGAGGTGACGGGCACCAAGATCGGCCGCTGGCCCGTCGCCGAGGTGCCGGTGAAGCTGTCCGAGAGCCCGGCCTATGCCGGCGGCCGCATCGACCGCGGCGCGCCCTGCTACGGCGAGGACAACGAGTACGTCTACGGCGAGCTGCTCGGCATGAGGAAGAGCGAGATCGAGGAGCTGGCGAAGGAGGGAGTGTTCTGACGCCCACGGCGCCGGCACCCCGTCCGGCGCCACGCCAGCCAAGCGGAGACACGGCCATGACACAGGTGCTCGCAGGACTGCGCATCGTCGAGGGCTCGGCCTTCGTCGCCGCCCCGCTCGGCGGCATGACGCTCGCTCAGCTCGGCGCGGACGTCATTCGTTTCGACGACATCGGCGGCGGGCTCGATGCCGACCGCTGGCCGGTCACCGCCGAAGGGCGAAGCATCTACTGGGCCGGCCTCAACAAGGGCAAGCGGTCGTTCGCTGTGGATTTGAAATCCCCGCGCGGGCGCGAGCTCGTCACGGCGTTGATCACGGCGCCGGGCGCTGATGCAGGCATCTTCTCGACCAACCTGCCGGCGCGCGGCTGGCTCGCCTTCGACACGCTGAAGGAGCGTCGAGCCGACCTCATCGCGCTCAACATCACGGGCGCCCGCGACGGCTCGGCCCAGGTCGACTACACCGTCAACGCCGTGACCGGCTTTCCGATGATAACCGGCCCCGTCGGCCACGAAGGCCCCGTCAACGCAGTGCTGCCCGCCTGGGACATCGCCACGGGCTATGCCGCCGCGGTGGCGCTGCTCGCCGCCGAGCGGCACAGGTCGCGCACGGGCCGGGGACAGCTGGTCAAGGTTGCGCTCCAGGACATCGCGCTTTCGGCGACCGCCGCGCTCGGCTACCTGGGCGAGGCGGAGATCAATCGCGTCGATCGCCCGCGCTTCGGCAATCACGTCTTCGGCACGTTCGCGCACGACTTCGCCACGTCCGACGGCCGGAATTTCATGATTTGCGTGTTCACGGAGCGCCAGCTCGCCGCGCTGTCGAAAGCCGGTGGCTTCGCCGAGGCGTTCGCGGCCATCGAGCGGCGCCACGGCGTCGACCTGAAGCAGGAGGCGCATCGCTGGCAGGTGCGCGAGGAGATCGAGGCTGTGGTCCGGGCATGGGCTGCCCACCACACGCTGGCCGAGGTGTCGGCAAAGCTGACCGAGGCCGGCGCGCTCTGGGGCCCCTACAAGCTGCCGCGCGAGCTCGTCGCGGGCGATCCGCTGGTTGCCGCAAACCCCATGTTCGCGCGCGTCGACCAGCCCGGAATAGGCACGCTCTGGTCGGCGGCGTCGCCGTTCGAGTTTGCCGCCACGGAGCGACTGCCGGCCCGTCCCGCGCCGCTGCTCGGCCAGCACACCGACGAGATCCTGTCCGGCATTCTCGGCCTCTCTGGCGGCGAGATCGGCCGCCTCCACGACCGCGGCGTGGTGGCGGGGCCGAGGCGGGGCTAGCGCGCCGATAGCACCGACAGGCAAGCCGCGGCGCGGCGGACAAGGGGGACGCAAGATGCGGGTGATCACCCAGATCCCGAATGGCGATCTGCGGGCGGCTCAGAAGGTGGCCCAGTTGGCGGAGCGGACGGGGTTCGACTCGGTCATCTGCGCCGAGAATGCGCACGGGCCGTTCATGCCGCTCGCCGCGGCGGCGCTGGCGACCGACAAAATTCAGCTCGGCACCGCGGTGGCGATCGCCTTTCCGCGATCACCGACGATCATGGCGCACAACGCCTGGGATCTGCACAAGGCCTCGAACGGCCGCTTCTATCTCGGCATCGGCGCGCAGGTGAAGCCGCACAACGAGCGCCGCTTCGGCATCCCCTGGTCGGCGCCGGCACCGCGCATGCGCGATTATATCGGCGCTCTACGGGCGATCTGGCGGACCTGGGAGACGGGCGCGCCGCTCGACTACCACTCCGACACCTACGATCTCACGCTCATGACGCCCAACTTCTCGCCGAAGCCGACCGGCCTCGCCGAGATCCCGATCTCGATCGCCGCCGTCGGACCGCAGATGCTGAAGCTCGGCGGCGAGATGGCGGACGGCGTGCGCCTACACCCCTTCTCGACGCGGCGCTATCTGGACGAGGTCTCGATCGCGCGCATCGGCGAGGGGATCGCGGCGGCCGGACGCCAGCGCCGGCACGTCGAGGTGATCGCCGGCGGCTACGGCTACATCGGCACGGGGCCGACGCCCGAGGCCGTCGCGAAAGCCCGCGCCTATGTGCGTTTCCGCATCGCCTTCTACTGCTCGACGCGCGCCTATTGGGACGTTTTGCGATTGCACGACCTCGTCTGGCTCGGCGAGCGGGTCAATCCGCTGCCGAGACAGAATCGTTGGAGTGAGATGGCCGAGCAGATTCCCGAGGAGCTGATCGATCTTTTCGCCACGGTCACCGGCTACGAGGAGCTGCCCGAGGCGATCGCCAAGCGCTACGGCGGCTCGGCCGACACGGTGCTGCTGCAGATCGGTCCGGACGAGGACGAGCGGCGGTTGGCACGCTGCGTCGAGGAAATTCACAGAATTCCGTGTCCCTTCGAGGGCTACGAGCAGCGTGCGGCCAGGGCTGCGTGAGCAGGCGATGTGGGTCCAGCGCGAGGCTCTGACCGCCGTCGCCTCACCCTCGGGGCATCGAGATCGACCGGCCTGATGAGGAGCCGCCGCAATCTCGACGATCGATGCTTGTCGGGGCACCTGATCACCCGGCCAAGATCGGCGTCACCCCTCGACGTCATGCCCGCGCTGGCGGGCACCCACGACGGCTCTCGAGCCTTTCCAATCCTGACATGGGTCCCCGCCTTCGCGGGGATGACGCAAACCTGAGGTTCCAAACCTGTCGGAGACATCGGGATCATCAGGTCGGGTCAAGACGCTCGCCTGGATGTCGACGATGGTGCGCACCGGAAACTCGGCCCTTTGATCGACCGCAGCCCGGTCCGGAGCCCGATCGGAGCTTGAGCGCCCTCGCCGCGTCCGCATCCGCTTTGCGCGTCTGATGGAGGCACGGAGGCAACGGGCCCAGGCTGTGTGAGAACTCTCTGGCGTTGCGTCAGCCGGCGAGAACGGCGCGGCCGAGCCGATTATTGTGGGGAAGCACGGCGATATGGCTCCAGATCGCGTCCTGTGGCCGCCGGAAGGCACCCCGGAGCCATCGTACGCGCGCAAAATTCGAGTGGGACTTGGCCATCACCGCCCGTATCGCCTCCAGCAACTTGCCGACGCCGATGATGTTCATGACGCGCTTCATGTTGTAGGCGAGCACGTTGAGTGCCATCTCAGTCGCCACCTTCGGCAGCGTGATGCACAGAAAGTGCGTCGCCCCCATCCAGCACTTGATGGTGCCGAACGGGTGCTCGACGGTCGAGCGGCGCATGGTCATGGCTTCGGGGTTGCAATCGAGCCTGGCCTGGACTTTCTCGAGCACGGCCTCGTGCTCCCAGCGAAAGATGCGTCGTTCCTTCGACGGTGTGCAAAGTGACTTCAACCGGCAGTCTTTGCACGCGCTCGTCCAGTATCGATGCACCGTCTTGCAGTCCTGAACGTTCGTGAAGCGATACGGCAGCATTTCGCCGGCGGGGCAGAGATAGGCGTCCTGCTCCGGTTTGTAGACGAAGTCTTGCTTGCCGAAACGGCCTTCCGCTTTGGCGCCTGACGTCTGCGGCTTGGGCAGCATTACCGAGATGCCGGCGTCCTCGCAGGACTTGATCTCGCCGCCCTCGTAGTAGCCGCGGTCCGCGACCACATTGAGCTTCTCGGCTCCCAGCTCCGCACGCGCCTGCTCAGCCATGTTCGCGAGCTGGTGGCGATCGCTGCCGACGTTGGTGACCTCGTGCGCGACGATCAGATGATGCTTGGTATCGACCGCCGATTGCACGTTGTAGCCGACGATGCCGGTGTCCTTGCCGCTCGTCGCCATCGAGCGGCTGTCGGGATCGGTGAGCGAGATCTGCTCGTCCTCGCTGCGCTGCAAGTCCTTGTTGATCGCGTTGAGGCGCGCGACCTCCTCCTTCAGCTTGGCGAGCTTTTCTTTGAGCCGTTCGACCTTGGCCTGCGGCACGGCATCGTTGCCACCGGCAATCTGACGATCGGCAGTCACCAGCTGCTCCATGTAGCGCGTGATGCTCTCGTCGATCCGCTCGAGGCGCCGCTTCATCTTGGCCTGGGTGAAGTTGTTGTCGCGCGCGTTGACGGCCTTGAACTTCGAGCCGTCGATCGCCACGCTCGCCTCGCTCAAAAGGTTGAGCTGCCGGCACAGCAACACGAACGCGCGGCACACCTCGCGGATCGACTTGCCGTTGTCCTTGCGGAAATCGGCGATCGTCTTGTGGTCCGGCGCCAGCTTGCCGGTGAGCCAGATCAGCTCGATGTTGCGCTGACACTCACGCTCGATCCGGCGGCTAGAAGGAATGCGGTTGAGATAGGCGTAGATGTAGATCTTGAGCATCGTGCCGGGCCGATAGCCCGGCCGGCCTGTTGTAAGCGGTGCGGTGGTAAAGCCGAGCTTGTCGAGATCGAGACCGTCGACGAACGCATCGACCGCCCGCACCGGATTGTCATCGGCCACGTAGTCGTCGAGCTGCGCCGGAAACAGGCTGACCTGCCCGCGCCCCGCACCTTCCACGAAACCGGCCATGGCCGCCCCGCCTCCGATTCAGCGAGTAGAGCGTAGCATGACGGAACATAATCAGGATGCAGATAATCATGCGGAGAGGGTTTTCACACAGCCTGGGCCAATAGGGACCGTGGCTGGATCGACGACGATTCGCTTAAAGTTCGTCCGGTCCTTGGTGGGTTAGCCGACAGTCATGAGCAGTGAGGGAAGATCGAGGTTGACCCGATGCTGGACCGAGAAATCATATCCAGCCAACGTCACCGCCGATCCCCAACTGCATGTGCAGCGCCTGGACTTTTTCCCTTTCCCCATTTCACATAAAGACTTGAACCCGCAACCAAATTGGAGGCTGTCGCCAGGATCAGCTTGCCATCTTCTAAGATCGTTAGCTTCGGCGACGAATAGCCCGCAACTAGCTTGCCATCGTCACGGCGAACCTCTATTTGCGCTTCGAGGTTTTTTAATTCGAATCTCAATCCCCTGATATCAAGAAGAAAAACGGCATAGCGCGTGTCATAGGGAAAATGAGGACCAACTTTTCCCGACTCGGCGGAAAACGTGGCTTCCGCCTGTAACTCACCGGCAATCTGCAGAACTCGATCCCCGGCTGAAGCGGGTGGGATCCTAAACATCAAAACCGTGGGGTTGTCAGGCCATTGATTTGGATTCATAATTTCATGCGGTGGATTGGTTTTCATGCTGATAATTCTGCCCGAAGTCATTGCGCGGCCTTCGTAACTCAAATCCGCACCTTTCGGGCCAGACAAGAACGCTGTGTCATGGTATGAGATCCTGCAACGCGTTTGCCTGCACTCCTCTTCGGTGCCGCTAAGCACGACGTGAGAGGAATAGTACCTGATATTCTTGGATCGATCGATAAAGACTTCCGCGTCCCAAATGCGCCGCAGCCCATCTGCGCCGCTCAAGTAGATTAACCAACATAAGGCAAGCGAAAGAAACCATCGGATAGGCATGACTGAGAGAAGGGATAGCCAATATGGCGTTGTGGGCCGCTTCTCCTCCCATTTGGTTTCAATTATCGAGCCATCACTGAGGAATGGCACCCAGTACTGCTCAACAAAATCTTGGTTGAAGTAATCCCCGTGAAGAAAGTTATTAAACCTGTCTCGCACACCTCGAGTGCCAAACCCGAAAGTTCCGGTAGCTCCGTAGCCCCAGGTTACTGCCTTGGCTAGAACTGGCCAAATGTCACGGGTGCCGCAATCATTCAGGATAGGATCTGACCCGAGCTGAGCTTTATGCTCTGCCCGCCGAAAACCCTCCGGAATGATGCATCCACAGAGGATGATCCGATGAAGCTTGATATCAAGCTCTTTGAGAGCTTTGTTTAATGCATAGGTTCCAAAGCTGTGGGCAATGACAGATATATGCGCATCTGGATATTCAGCTCTAGCGTCTCTCAGTTCCCGGATTACGCGACGCACTGGCGCGTCTCTTGTTCCAAATGGCATAATAAACCTAAATGTATCAAAGAAACCATAGCGTACCGGTTGCACTTCAGCCTTAAGGTGCTTTTCTAGTGCTCCCTTAACCATTTCGGCCCAATCGGCCTGGGTTCGAATGCCATGAAGGAGAACGATAACATTCCGTGGTTGGTTAACTGACATACCCAGCCCTAATCTAATAAGATGTTTCTGCAGCTGATGCGGAATGGACGCGCTCACTTTAGCGGGAGGTGCTCAAACCAATCAAGGGCAGAGTTCCGCAATGCCCATGTGGTTAAGGCGTGGCACTCCCGTTTTTGCCGACTGTCAACTTGAACTTCTGGCCCGTTGTCTCCGTGCCACTCCCTAGGTTCTGTTGACATTAGGGAATTCCCTCGGACTCGCCATTGTGATTCAAGATCGCAACTGAGGGAGTCGATCTTGATTCGGCGGGAACTCACGGACGCGCAGTGGGCGCGCATCGAGCCTCTTGTTCCGGGTAAAGAAGGCGACAAAGGCCGGCACGGCGAGGACAACCGGCTGTTTGTCGATGGCGTGTTGTGGATCTTGCGCTCGGGCGCTCCGTGGCGGTTTCTGCCCGACGAGTTCGGCAAGTGGAACAG
>JBFWQN010000206.1:0-8725 GCA_050249405.1 Hyphomicrobiaceae bacterium
CTGGACTACGAGAAGTCGATGCACCTTCTCGGATCGACTGGCGGCGCCGGCTTCGACAACAATCTGACGGCCGCGACCTTCGGGCACCTCGCCAACGTCGCGCCGTACTACCGGGAGGTGGGGCTTCGCTACAACGGCTCGAAGGTGGTTCACCTCGTCCCGGGCGAGAAGCTCAACATTGTCCAGAGCCAAATCCAGGGCGGCCAGCTCGAAATGTTTGAGCGGGCATTCCTGCGGCAGCTCGCGGCCGGGCTCAACGTCTCGTACGAGGAATTGAGCCGCGACTTCGGGCAGCTCTCCTATGCCGGCGGCCGTCTCTCGATGGAGATGATCTGGCGGCGCTACTACCGGCAGCGCCAGATGCTCATCCAGAAGTTCGGCATGCCCTTCTTCGGTGCGTTCCTTGAGGAAGCGCTCTTGACCGGCCGCCTGCCGATGCTCGGCAAGTTCAAGCCGACGCAGGAGGGGTGGTCGGCGTGCCGGCATGCGCTCGTGCGCGGGGGATTTGTCTCCTGGGGCTCCCCGATCATCGATCCCGTCAAGGAATACACGGGCAAGGGGCTCGCGCTCGCCTACGGCCTCACGACGTTGCGTGAAGAGGCGGCCAGCGAGGGCGGCGACTGGCAGACGATCCTTCAGCAGCGCTCCCGCGAGGCGAAGGAACGGGAGCGGCTTGGGCTCAACCAGGGCGGCGTCGATCCGACGCTCAGCCCGGGCGGCAAGGGCGGCAACAAGGACGGCAACCCGCAGGAAGGCCGCAAGGCCAGGAAGGACGGGCCGGGGTGATCGACTGGCTTCTGCATGATCTGAGGCTCCTGGGGCGCCATCCGTGGCGCCCTTCTCGTGTGTGGAGGGCACTGTGGCCGATCTTCCGTGGCTGAGAAGCCAGCTTCTTGGGCGGGCTCATCTCGTCCTGCCATCCTACGCCGACACGGTAATCGCCGTGCTCTCGGACCGCATGGGCGTGCAGGTCCAGGCCGCAGCGCCGACGCCGGTTGCGCCGCGGCCGGCGCGCTACGCCGCGATGATGGAGGGCGGAGTTCTCGCGCTCCCGATCACGGGCGGGCTGGTGCACCGCGGAATGAACGTCGCGCCGTCGTCTGGCGTGCCGGGCGCTTACACGGCGATCCAGAACACGCTAATCGCGGCGATGAAGGACGCTGACGTGAGGGCGGTGCTGCTCGACGTCGATAGCCCTGGCGGCATGGCCGTCGGCTGCTTCGAGCTCTGCGACGCTCTCGTGGAGCTGGGCCGGCAGAAGCCCATATGGGCGGTGGCGAATGGGATGGCAGCTTCGGCGGCCTACGCCATTGCCTCGAGCGCCAAGCGACTGACGGTCACGCCATCCGGCGAAGTCGGCTCGATCGGCGTCGTCGTCGGCCACGTGGATTACAGCGAGGCCATCAAGAAGGAAGGCCTTGCCGTGACGTTCGTCTATGCCGGCAAGCACAAGATCGACGGCAACCCCTATCAGCCGCTCCCGGCGAGCGTGAAGGCTGATCTGCAAGCCGAGATCGACGCTCGCTACGAGCAGTTCGTGTCTGTCGTCGCGGCCCGCCGGCCGCTAACGGCGCGTGCGATCCGCGGCACTGAGGCCCGCATGTTCTCCGCTCAGGAGGCGGTGGACCTCAAGCTCGCGGATGCGGTGGCGACATTCGACGCCACCCTTGCTGACCTCCAGCGTGAAGTCGGAGCGCGGCGAACCGTTGTCACCATCTCCCCTTCAGGAGCAGCAGCAGTGTCTCAGACCAATCAACCGGCGGCTCAGCCTGCCGCAACGACCCGCATCGAAGGCCTCGAGGATGCGCTCGCCAGCGCCCGCAAGGATGGTGCCGCCGCCGCGCGCGCCGAGATGGCGGGAGAGATCGTCACCGCCTACGAGCGCGGCCGGAAGGACGCTTGCGCGATCCTTTCGCACGAGGCTGCGCAAGGGCGTCTTCCGCAGGCTCTGATCTTCGCCGGCAACAGCAAGTTCGCCGTCGACGAAGCCACGGCGCTTCTGTCGGTGGCGCCGCAGGCCAGCGGATCGGAATTCAGGCAGTCGCTGAAGGCCAACGATCCGAAGGTTCCAGCCGGGAATAGCCAGGCAGGAAGCGGCGATGCCGATCCCGTCGCCGACTATCAGGCCGGCGTCGCTACGTTCGTGCGCCAGCGCCTCGGCGTGAAGGCGTAAGGCGCGCATCGAAGGCAAGAACGAGAAGGATTGCCCCATGTCCAACATGGCTCATCCCGCCTTCGGCGGAACCGTCAGTGCGTTCGTCCCGAACGCGCTCTTCATGCCGGGCAAAGACCCGGTGATGATGTCCTTCAAGGTGAAGGAGGGACAGACCCTCAAGGCCGGCTCGGTCATGGGGTTCGACGACAACGGCGAGGCCGTTCTGTCGCTGGCCGCGGCCAATGACGGGAGCGAGGTGCCGAGCGCCATCCTCGTCGAAGACCTCGACACGAGCGCCGAGAGCGACGCGATCAAGTTCTCTCTGTGCGTCGAGGGCGCCTTCAACGAGACCGCTCTCGTCTACGGGACTGGCCACACGGCCGATACCGTGCGGATCGCCCTTCGCGACCGCGGCATCTACCTCAACGCGCCGAAATACAGCTACGCCTGATCGTTGTAGCCGTCGGCCGCTGATCGAAAGGATTGCGCCACATGACTGCTGGCACTCTCAACCGCCATTCCAGCTGGGCTCAGGATACCGTCGTCTCGACGATGGACCCGATCTTCAGCTTCTTCGTCCCGACGTTTTTCGGGACCGTGAAGAACTTCGACACGGAGTTCATCGAGTATGACATCGTGGAAGGCGGCGTGCGGATCGCGCCCTACGCGAGCCCGATGTCGCTCGGTAAGTCCACCCGCGATCGTGGCTATCGGACCTATCAGCTCAAGCCGGCCTACATCAAGCTGCTCGACACGGTGCGCCCCGGCCAGGGTTTCACCCGTCGGCCGGGCGAGCAGTACGGCGGCCAGCTCACGCCGATGCAGCGCCTGCAGATGCAGGAGGCCGAGAAGATCATCACGCATCGCGAGATGATCGAGACACGGTGGGAGCAGATGGCCGCCGAGGCGCTGTTCACGGGCATGCTCACGATCTTCGACGAGGATTACCCTCGCGCGGTGGTCGACTTCGAGCGCAGCCCGAACCTCGACATCACGGTGGGAACGGCCTGGACCGACACGGCCAACGCCGATCCCATGTCTGACATCCAGGCGATCGCCGAGGTGATGAATACGGAGACGCGCAACGGCGCCATTGCCGATACGGTGACGATGCGCTCGAGCACGTTCGACTTGGTGATGAAGAACGCCAAGTTCCGCGACAGTCTCGACAAGGAGAAGAACCAGTCGTCGAACGCCACTCAGGGCTTCGAGGCGACGGGGCTCCGATCGACCGACAAGAAGGCTCAGAAGCGCGGCCGTCTCGGCGGGCAGTACGACCTCTGGACCTATGACGGCTACTACGAGAACGACAGCGGCGTGCAGCAGTTCTTCACGCCGCTCGACAGCGTTCTCGTGACCTCGCAGCAGTCGATCGACGGCCGCCGCTACCACGGCGCCATCTTCGACATGGACGCGGGAATGCAGGCCTTGGACGTCTTCGTGAAGACGCGAGACCTGTGGAACCCGTCGGGCCGCGAGGTGCTCACGCAGAGCGCTCCGATGCTTGGCATGCGCCGCCCGAACGCTTCCGGCGTTCTCCGCGTCCGCGCCTGATCACCAGCCTACGGGCCGCCCGGGTGACGGGCGGTCCTCATCCTGCAGAGAGGCTTGCATGTCGAGCAACATGGTTACCCGGGTGGTCGGCAACGATCTGCACGGGAAGCTGCTGGTCGGAATGGATCAGTACGTCGAAGAGAAGTCGCCGGGGGATAGCGTCAGCATTCACGCGCGGGACGCGGCGATGCTGGACGCTGCCGGGCTCACGGAGGCGACGCTCGCGGTCGCTAACACAATCCCTGATCAGGCAGCCTCCACCGGCGGCGCATTCAGCTACACGATCCCGGCGAACACCTTCTCCGGCGGCAAGAACAACGTCCTGACGGCCACGAAGGGCGACGGCACGGCGCTGCCGGGGTGGCTGTCCTTCAATGCCACCACGCGCGTCGTCTCGGCGGCGACCGCCTCCACCGGCACGGTCGCCATCAAGATCAAGGCGACGTCGCGCGGCGGGCAGGAGGCGAGCGACACCTTCAATCTCGTCGTGTCCTGAAGACTAAGGGGGGAATATGATGCAGCTCATCGAAGTGCGTCCGGTCAAGCCGTTCGTCGGCTCTTATCGGTGCTCGGTTGCCGAGGCCGACATGATCGACGAGCAGTTCGCCGAGAAGGATGGCGTCGTCATCAAGGAGAAGGTGCCGCGCAAGCGGTTTATCGGCCTGATCCCGGTGACGAGGGCCATCCGACCCGACGAGGTGGACCTTCACTTGGCGGGGAAGTTGCCGGGCAATATCGAGGTGGACGACAGCGGGCGCATGGTTACCGAGCATCCCAAGCAGCGCACCCTGCATCTTCCGCCTGCCGTGGCCTCGTCCCTCATCTCGCGAGGGCTCGCCGTGAAGGTGGATCAGCCGGAGCCGAAAAAGAAAGCAGCCTGATCGTGGTGCCGTGCGTCTCGGGGCCGCCTCGCAATCGCGGGGCGGCCGTTTCCTTGACCGGGGGCTCTTATGGACTGGAAGAGCGTCGTCATCGTGGCGCTTCTTGCTGCGGTGGCAAAGCTGGCGGTGCCGCAGATCATTCACGAGGTAATGGCCATCAATGAGCCGCCGCAGGTTGAGCCGGTAGCAAAAGCTCCCGCCGATCCGCCGGTGTGCTTCGTGGGATGGGGCAGCCTTCCTCAATTCGAGATCGGGGCTCCCGACGCATCATTGCTCGCGATGCTGGGCTGGCGCATCACCATCACCATTGAAAAAGCCCCGCTTCCTCTCCTGGCGAATGGAGGGCTGCGGTGAAGTTCTCCAACGGGCATGTCACGATCGCTGCCGCAGCCCTCGGCGCCGGTGCCGTCGCATTGCATCACATTCACGAGGGCGCTATGGACCCGACGGTTGCGGCCCTCGCCACGAGCGAAACGGCTCGAGGCATTGCATTCGGAGCCGGCGGTGGTGCGGCCGTCGGCGTCGTCACTCGATCGTCGGTGGCCGAGATACTCGGCCGCATCTTCGTCGGTGGCCTCATGGCGGCCGTCGCGGCGCCTTGGATGGCCGAGACCATCCTGAAGGTGCCGACAAGCTCGTCCAGCTATCCCGTGCTCTGCTGCTCGATCGGCGTGCTCGGCTACCAAATCGTTCATCAGGTGATCAAAGACCCGTCGTCGCTTCCGGTGATCGGGCGGGTGCTTGGTCCGCTCGCGGCTCCGGCCGCATCTCCAGCCTCTCCGGCGGCCACTGGCGGGCAATCGCCACTGCCGGGGCCGACCATCGCGCCCGAACCGATCCGGCCGCCAGCGGCCTCGCCAGCGCCGTCTGCCGGGCAACCGATGGATGCGCCCGCGTCATGGCCGGCGACGGTCGCGCCTGCCTCCCCGCCTCGCCCGATCCGGGTGCCTCTCGCAAGGTGATCCCATGCTCGCATCGAACGCTTCCTATGCGACCGCCCCGGTGGCGTGTCGCCGGCCTGCCGTGCCTGCTTGCGACCCGACAGTCATCTCGACTGGCACGAACCCGCCGGCCGTCGGCAGTCTCATTCTCGTGAAGCTCGGCGACGTGATTGACGTAGGGCTCGACTGGTCAGACTGGCTGGATGTCAACGGCGGGAAGCTCGAGACGAGCGCCTGGGCAGCGCATGGATCGAGCCCCAAGGCGCCGACGCTTTCCAACACGACACTGATCGACGAGAACAGCAAGCACACGCTCTGCATCCTCGACACGGGCGAGGCGGAGGCCGGCGACGTCTACTGGATCACGAACACCGTGACGGTGGAGGGCGTAGCGGCGGCCGGCGGCTTCACCATGCCGACGCGCACCCTCAACCGCCTGATCGCGGTCAAGGTGGTCGCATGAGCTGGGCAGACGATCTGCAGGATATGGCGGGCGCCTTCGACGAAGAGTTCGGCGTCCGGGCGCGTCTGACCGGGATGCTGGTGCGCCCTAATCGCCGGGCCGAGCCTGACCCGGATCGGCCGCCCGTCGAGATCGATGGCGTCTTCCATGAGGGCTACAAGCCGATGGGCGACGGCCGCCGCAACACGGATGGCCTGAAAGAGACGATGATCCCGTCTCAGGTGTGCACCTTCAGCTATGAGACGTGCGCGCTTCCCTGGCCGGCGACGCAAGGTGACGAGGTGGCGCTCATCTGCACCTCGCGCGTTTTTCGTGTGCTCGATGTCCGTTTCGAGATCGCGAGCCGGACACAGCTCGTGCTCGAAGACACGGCGCTGCCTCGCCGATGATCCCGATGCGCCTGCTGTTGCGGGCCGCGACCGTCCTGGCGCTCACGCGGGGCGGTGATGGCCCATTTCCGACGATGGCCGGCGAGGCCGTCTTCGACACGCGGCTTCGGCCGGTCACAGACATCGCGGCCGACAACGCTACGCCGGTCGCGCTCGTCTACACGGGTGAAGAGCGCCGGTTGAACCGGGAGGCCGATGGCCGTCCGCTCTGGACCCGAAAGCTGGACCTCGTGATCGAGCTGGCGATCGGCAGCGTCAACTCGGATCGGCTGAAGCATATCGAGACTGATCCCGAGCTGGAGGCGCTTCTCGACTTCTTCGAGCTCGAGGTTGAGGCGACCCTTTCCGATCCATCGAACCCCTGGTCGCTGACGTGGCGACGTCTCGTTCGCAAGATCGAGAGCTGGGATAGTGAGCCGTTCCGGTCGGCGGAGCAATCGACGCGCTACGCCGTCCGGCAAATCATCATCGCGTGTGAGATCAATCCCGACTGCCTGCCGCAGCCGACGACAGATCGCGTCATTCTCTCGGAGCCCGCCCGCCTGCAGGTGCCGTATCTCGCCGGGCTCGAGGCGATGATCCTTGCCAATCCCGTCTTCGCTTCCACCGCGGCTCTGATGACGGGCGCTCGTGACCGCGTACAGCTCCCGGCGCTCAAGGGCGTCGGCATGCGGATGGATTACGGCGAGGCCGCGCCGCCCGTCCTATCGAACATCTCAATGGAGCAGCAATGAGCAAGCTCATCCACGTCGCGCCTGCGCCCGGCATGAAGATTATCGACCCGTTTCAGCGTGGCGAGCTGAAGGCCGGCACCCGCCCCGATGACCCGTACTGGCGGGCACGTGAGCGCGAGGGCGGCGTCATCATCACGGAAGTCGGAGCCGCCGCGGTGCCGCCGCGACCCGCCCGGGAGAAGGCACCGCCGGCCGCGCACCCGAAGAAAGAGGCGCACGCACACTCGAAGCCGGCTGCCAAGAGCTGAGGTGAAACATGGCAATCCCCTTCAACACGATCCCGCAGGCAACCCTGCGGGTGCCGCTCGCCTACTTCGAGATCAATGGCGCGCAAACCCCGTATGTCAGCAACTCCCGGCTGCTGTTCCTCGCGCAGATGAACGAGCTTGGATCGGCGACGCCGGGCGAGCCTGTCGTCTGTTTCGGTGATCCTCGCGACCAATTCGGCGTCAACTCGATGGCCGCCGAGATCGTCGAGAAGGCCCGGCTGAACGCTCCATTTCAGGAAGTGTGGATGCTTCCGATGATGGACAGCGGCGTAGGCGTCGCGGCGACCGGCAACGTCAAGCTGCCGCGCGCGCTCACCGCTGCGGCGGCTACCACGGGCGACGTGACGCTCAACGCGGCGCCCGATGCCGTGGATGGCGTCGACCTCGAGGCGAACGACCTCGTGCTGGTCTGGCAGCAGGATGACCCGACGGAGAACGGGCTCTACATCGTCACCTCTCTCGGCACGGGCTCGAATGGCTCGTGGTCGCGGGCGACCTCGATGGACGCCGCCGACGAGTTCGAGCACCGCCTCACGGTGCTGGTCGGCGAGGGAACGACCTATGCCGGGCAGCTCTTCTCGTTGGTCCGCGGCAATCAGATGACCGTCGGAACGACGGAGGTGAACTTCGATCTGACTGGCGTGGTCCCGGCGGCCGTCACGGTGAGCCTCTGGATCGGCGACATTCGGGTGCAGTCGATCGCCTACTCGAGCGATACCGGCCCGACGCTCGCCGCTCGTCTCGTGGCTGCGATCAATGGCACCCAGCGCTGCCCGGTCACGGCCGCCATCGCTGGCGGAAGCACGCACCAGATCAATCTGACTGCGCGCCACAAGGGCACGGCCGGCAACACGGTGATCCTCGACACGGACTACTACGGCACCGAGGGGCCGACGGCGGGAGTATTGTTCCGTATCACGCAAATGAGCGGCGGCACGGGTGATCCCGACTTCACGAACGCGCTCGCGACCCTGGCCGATGACGAGTACGACTGGATTTGCGGGCCCTACACCGATCCCGTCACGCTTGGCCAGATCGAGACGTTGCTCAACAACGTCTCCGGCCGCTGGTCGCCGTATCAGCAGCTCTACGGCCACTACACGGCCGTCGTTTGGAAAAACTTGAGCAACTCGATGACCTTCGGCGCAAGCCGGAACAGCGAGCTGGAAAGCCTCTTCCATGTCTATCAGGCGGCGACGCCGATCTGGGGCTGGGTGGGAGCGCTGGGTGGCCGCATCGCCGCGCATCTCAGTGAGCCGCCGGAGCTGTCCAGGCCGCTGCAGTCGCTGCCGCTGATCGGTTGTCTGCCTCCGAAGAGCCCGGCGAACCGCACCTCGAT
>JBFWQN010000207.1:0-8717 GCA_050249405.1 Hyphomicrobiaceae bacterium
GACACCGGTGCCTCCGGTGCTGCCGTCGCTTGCGCTGCTGATGGAGCCTCCGCCTCCGGTGCTGCCTTCGTTGGCACTGCTGATGGAGCCTCCGCCTCCGGTGCTGCCGTCGCTTGCGCTGCTGATTGAGCCTCCGCCTCCGGTGCTGCCGTCGCTTGCGCTGCTGATTGAGCCTCCGCCTCCGGCGCTGCCGTCGCTGGCGCTGCTGATTGAGCCTCCGCCTCCGGTGCTTCCGACGCTGGCGCTGCTGATTGAGCCTCCGCCTCCGGTGCTGCCGTCGCTGGCGTTGCTGATTGAGCCTCCGCCTCCGGTGCTCCCGACGCTGGCGCTGTTGATGGAGCCCCCACCTCCGGCGCTGCCGTCGCTGGCGTTGCTCGGCCATATCGCGCAGCCGTTCTGCGCGGCCTCGCGCGACCTCTTCGTATCGGGTCCCTCTGCATCGGTCCGGCCGGCGCCGGGTGATCCGGTGCAGTTCGGTCTCGCTCTGGCGGCTGCGGCCCAGGCGCAGCTCAAGGATTTCGTGATCTACAACGCGAAGTACCAACGCATCCGCTATCCGATGGGCGACGTGCCGTCGCTGTTCGGCGTTTGCACGGACGTGATCGTGCGCGCCTACCGGTCGCTCGGCATCGATCTGCAGGCCCTCGTGCAGGAAACCGGCAGCGGCCGCGGCGACCGCAACATCGACCATCGGCGGGTGGAGGTCGTGCGCGGTTTTCTCGCCAGAAACGGCGAGGTGCTGCCCATCAGCGATCTCGCAGAGGACTACCAGCCGGGCGATATCGTCACCTACTACCGGCCACAGAACCGGTCCTCGACGTCGCACATCGCCATCGTGACAGAGCAGCTCGCGCCTTCCGGACGTCCCATGATCGTGCACAACCGCGGCTGGGGTCCGGAGATGGAGGACGCCCTGTTCGTGGACAAGATCACGGGCCATTACCGCTTCTCGGGCCTGCGAACTGCCTCGAAGGGCGAGCCTGCTCCTGCAAGCCGACGCGTGGCGAGGCACTGACACTTCGCGCTTGCGCAGGCGTGCGAGGTGCCGGAAGCTGCCCTGGCGGCGGCTTGCCGCGGGCGACTGGCGGAGCGGTCCCATGCCCAATTACTCGCGGACGGCGGGTGACGTGATCGGCCTCAAGGGCCTGACCACCCACGGCAACGTGCTCACCGGGACGCGGCACATGGTGTCAGCCGGAAACCACGCGGCAGCACATGCGGGGTTCCTGATCCTCGAGGCGGGCGGCAATGCGGTCGACGCGGGTGTCGCGATGGGCCTCGCACTCGGCGTCACATGTTGCGATCTCGTCAATGTGGGCGGCGTGGCGCCGATCATGATCCGGCTGGCCGCGACCGGCGAGGTGATCACGATCGACGGGCTGGGCGTATGGCCGGCCAAGGCCTCCTCGGCCTATTTCCGCGAGAGGCACGGCGGCCGCATCCCGGAGGGTCTGCTGCGGGCGGTCGTGCCCGGTGCGCCATCCGGCTGGATTACCGCGCTCGAGCGCTACGGCACCATGAGCTTCGGCCAGGTTGCGGAGGCCGCGATCCGACTGGCGCGCGACGGCTTCCCGGCCGACCCGCGTTTCTGCGATACGATCGTCGCCAACGAGGCCAAGTATCGCCGCTTCCCCGGCAACACGGCCGTCTTCCTCCCGGGTGGGAAGCCACCGACGCCCGGCCAGATCTTCCGCCAGACCGACCTCGCCAACTCGATCCAGTACATGGTCGACGCAGAGAAAGCGGCGGCTGGTGGCGGGCGGGCCGCGGGCCTTGCCGCTGCGCACCGGGCCTTCTACGAGGGCGACATCGCGGCCACCATCTGCCGGTATCACGCCGAGAACGGCGGTTGGCTGACGCGGGAGGACATGGCGGCGTTCCGGGCGCGGCTCGAGCCGCCGGTGTGCGTCCGGCAGGGGCAACTCGCGGTCTATACCTGCGGCCCGTGGAGCCAGGGTCCGCTGCTGGGCATGATCCTGCGCATGCTGGCCAACGACAATCTCACCGCCCTCGGCCACAACTCGGCGGCATACGTGCATCTGCTCACCGAGGCGGTGAAGCTCGCCTGCGCCGACCGCGAGGCCTATTTCGGGGACCCTCGCTTCGTCGACGTGCCGCTCGAGGCCCTGCTCTCGCCGGAGTTGCAGGCGCGGCGCAGAGCGCTGATCGATCCTCGGCGCGCCTATCCCGATCTGCGCGAGCCGGTGGCTATCGGCGGCGCCCGGCCCGGCCGGGCTGTTGCGCCTCACGAGCGGACTCCGGCGCTCTCGCCGGATACCACCTACGGCTGCGTCATCGACAGTCAGGGCAACGTGTTCTCTGCAACGCCGAGCGATGCGTCCTACGACGCCGAGCTCATTCCGGGGACGGGGCTCGTCGCCTCGGGCCGCGGCAGCCAGTCATGGGCGGCGGCGGGCCACCCGTCCGAGGTGATGCCCGGCAAGCGGCCGCGCCTGACGCCGAACCCGGCGATCGCGGTGCTGGAAGATGGTCGTGCGCTGATGCCGTTCGGCACGCCGGGCGGCGATGTGCAGACGCAGGCCATGCTGCAGGTGCTGCTCAATATCAGCGCGTTCGGCATGGATTTGCGGACGGCGGTCGAGGCACCGCGTTTCGCGAGCTATGCATTCCCGTCGAGCTTCGAGCCGCACGAGGCCTACCCGAACCGCCTCGCGGTCGAGGGCCGGATGGACGAGGCGACCTTCGAAGGACTCGAGGCGCTGGGCCACGACGTGCTCGAATGGCCGGACTGGACGCGGCTGGCGGGTACGGTCAATGCCATCGTGAAGGATCAAAAGGCGGGTGTTCTGACGGCGGCGTCAGACCCGCGGCGCGCCACCTGGGCGGTCGGCTGGTAGCGAAACACACACATCACAGGTAGAGGGGGCCGAACGGCCTCCCCTCGGCGGCTCATCGGCGCAGATCGGCGCTACTTCGGTGCGCGCTTCGCAAGAATGCGCTGCAAGGTCCGGCGATGCATGTTGAGCCGGCGCGCCGTCTCCGAGACGTTGCGGTTGCACAGCTCATAGACGCGCTGGATGTGCTCCCACCGCACTCGGTCGGCCGACATGGGGTTCTCGGGCGGCTGCGCTTTCTCGTTGGCGGGTGCCAGCAGGGCGTCCGTCACCTCGTCGGCATCGGCCGGCTTGGCGAGGTAATCGACCGCGCCGAGCTTCACGGCGGATACGGCCGTCGCGAAGTTGCCATAGCCCGTCAGCACGATGGCACGCGCATTCGGGCGCACCTTCGACAGCTCGGCGATGACATCGAGGCCATTCCCATCCTCGAGGCGCATGTCCACGATCGCGAATGCGGGCGGATGCTGGCGGATCAGGTCGAGACCCTCGGCAATGGAGGAGCCCATCCGAACCTCGAAGCCGCGCTGCTCCATCGCGCGGCCGAGCCGCTGAAGGAACGCCTTGTCGTCGTCGACGAGCACGAGGCTCCGGTCGGCCGGAAGCTCGTCCTGGCGGAACGAGAGGTCTTCTGTGTCTTTCTTGTCCATCACTCGATTATAGCTTGCGCGGCGACGGCGCCAAGTCGTCGCAGTCAGTGCCAGCCATTATTTTGCGCGGGTCGATCTCGCCGACCGATCAATCCGTTGTCAACCTTGTCGTGCGATCCGGGCCGCCGCCGGTCGGTCGGGTGGACAGGCGGATACCCTCGTGTCACAATTTCGACGTCTGCAAACCCCTGAAGGAGAGCAGGATGTCGCTAGCTGCCCATCTCGCGGAGTTGTCCGAGAAGCACCGGGTGCTCGACCGTAGGATCGAGCAGGAAATGTCCCGCCCGGCCTCGTCCGACCATGAGATCATGCGGTTGAAGCTCGAGAAGTTGCGACTGAAAGAAGAAATAGAAAAGCTGCAGGCGCGCTCGCGCCCGCACTAGAGTAGACGCCGCTGGGGCCTCCGGCCGGTCGAAAACGTAGATGTCTCGCGTGATTTCATGGCCCAGAGCCGCATCGACCGGGTCAACGGCATCACCGATTGAGCATGCGAGCTCGTGAAGAGTCTCGGGATGCCGCCGGAGCCCTGTCTCGTCATCGTGGGATGCTGACGGCGAGCGCCGCGCGATGACTTGAGGGCCAGCGCACATGCGGCTCGCCCAAACTGCGGCAAACGGAAAAATGCCAATCGACAAATCATCCGGCCGCGTGCCGGAAGCGCTGGCCGAGGTGGCGGTTGCTGATGCGCCAGCTGCCACCACGCGAATCTATGACGACATTGCCCGTCTTGCAGGCATTCCGCTGCCGGCGTTGATCTGGCGGCACATCGCGACGCGCCCGGACGTTCTCGCCGCTGCCTGGCAGGCGCTGCGCCCCCTGTATGCCGCCGGTCTCGTCCAGGAATCGGCATGGCGGACCGTGCGAGAGACTTTGGCGGGCGAGACGTCCGCCGTGACCGCGGGCGCCCTGCGCGCCAGGAAGCTTGGCGGCGATACCATCGCCGCCTATGGGCGGGTGCTGGCTTCCTATAACCGCTCCAACCCCGTCAACATCGTCGGAGTCCGCATCCTGCTGGCACGGATGGATGTTGCGTCGCCGGTCGAGCCATTACCCGCGGCTGCACCGTGGTCACCACCGGAGCCGATCCGCGATCTCGCGCCGATGGTGCCCGTTCGCGAGATTCCGGAGGCCATACGCCGGCTCATCGACGCCCTTGCCGCCGATCCGGCGATCGATCGGGCCAGCGTGGTGCCGAGCCTTTATCGCCACCTCGTGCCTTGGCCGGCATTGATCGAGGCAATTCACGCCGATCTCGAGCCGCGCATCCGCTCGGGAGAGGTGGGGGCGCTGCTGGCCAAAGTGGCGGCGGCGCTGGGGGGGCTCGCGGGCGACCTCGCAGTGCATGTGCCGCCCGTGGTGCAAATCGCCGAAACGCCGGGACTTGCCGACACGCTCCGGCGGTTCTCAGGGCTCATCCCGGAAATGGTCGTCATCGGCCATCTTCTGGAACAGGGGCTCGGCGAGGTCGGCTCGGGCTGATCACGGCGCCGCGTCCGCCGGCCGCGCCCGTCACCGTGGCGACTGGACAACGGCCGCACCCGACGCTGCGGTCACGGGAGAAACCGATTGCTGCGGTGGCTTTGCAGCGGGTTGTGCCAGTGGCGGCGGTTGCGCTGCGGCCGGTGCGGCCACAGCGGGCGCTGCCGCTGCGGATGCTGGTTTCGCCGCAGCCGGTGACGCCGGTGCAGCCGTGCCGGCAACGGCAGAGGCGGGTTGCAGTGCAACCGGAGCGGCTGCCGGAGGCGCAGTCGCAGTCACGGGGGCAGCGACCGGCGCGGGCTCGACAGGAGCGGGTTGCGGCGGGGCTTCGCGAGCCGGCGCGGGCGGAGCGGCCGCGACACGGGCGAGCACCTCCGACGCGAGCGCCCTGACCGCGGCTCCGATCTCGCCCGGATACTTGGCTCCGTAGGAGCGCTCGTCGCTGTGGTATCTGGCGGCCTGCTGCAAGGCATTGAGGCGCGGCAGCACCTGCGCGAAGCACCTGTTTTCCGGGTTGCTCGCGAGCCAGCGATGATACTCCTCGTCCTCGGCGGACTGGCGATCCTTCATGTTGACGAGCACGCCGAGGTTCTCGGCGAAACCCATCTCCGGATTGAGCTGCTTGAAGCGTGCGAACACGTCGAGGCCACACACCGAGATGTAGTCGGGCTTGGTCGGCGACAGGTGGAAGTCGGCCTCGCGCAGCCAGCATTCGGTGAGCACCGAGAGACCCGGCGGGCAATCGATCAGGACGACGTCGAAGACGATGCGGGCGCGGCTCAGAAGACCGCCGATCGAGGCGCGCAGCCGCCCATGCAGGGATTCCTTCGACACCTCGCGCTCGAACAGGGTGAGCTGCATGTCGCTCGGCATCAGGTAGACCGAGCGGGCGTCGTCGACGTCGGAGACGCCGCCGACGACGAAATCGGTCCACTCGATCTGTGAATCGCGAAGGACCGCGGCGACCAGGTAATCGACGATGGTGCGTCCGTCGCCTTGCAGCTTGCGCAGGCTCGTCGTGGACATCAGCATCGAGCTGACGCTCGCCTGCGCGTCGCTGTCGATGACCAGCACATTCTTCCCGTGCCAGGCCGCCAGCGTCTCGGCAATGGCGAGCACGATCGTCGATTTGCCGACGCCGCCCTTGGTGTTCATCACCGCGATGGTGTTACGCATATGCCGACCGTCCCCCAGCGCTAGGCTCGAACCGGTTTGCCGCAGCAAGCCCCCGCTGTCCAGCCGACAAAGCGCCTTCGAGCGCCGTTCCAGGCCAATGCCGCAGAACCGAGGCGGTGCTGTGGCTTTGCCGCCAATTTCGTGCCGTGGGATGTCCGTTGAACGATCCTTGCCGGGGCTGGCGCGCCGGGCGACACTCCGGCCGACAACGACAAGGGGCGAGCGCCAAGGCATCGCCGCCGGGAGGAGAGCTGGCATGACGCGCGGCAGGGACAGCAGCGAGGCATGGATCATCGCCGTCACGGCGCTGCTGATCCTCTCGATCTCGTTCGGCTCGCCCTACATCGCGACCGTCTCCCTGAAGCTGATCGCGGCGGAGCTCGGCGGCGAGCGGTCGATCCCGTCGGGCGCGACGGCGCTCGCCTGGCTCGGCACGGGCGTTGGCGGGCTGCTCATGGGCCTCGCGGCCGAGCGGGTGGGAGTCAAGGCGACGGTCGTGCTCGGCGGCATGATGGTGGCGGCCGGCCTTGCGCTTTCCTCGCTCGGTGCCGCCTGGCAGCTCTTTGCCGGCCACGGCCTGCTGATCGGCCTTCTCGGCAACGGGGCCATCAACGCGCCGCTCTATGTCTATGTCTCGCGATGGTTCGAGGCGCGTCGCGGCACGGCGGTGGCGTTGATCGCGAGCGGGCAGTATGCGGCCGGCGCCTTCTGGCCGCCGCTGTTCGAGCGGGCCGTGGCGGCGTGGGGCTGGAAGCAGACCATGCTCGGCTTCGGCGTGCTGGTGGCCGTGCTCGTCGTGCCGCTGGCGCTCCTCGTGCTGAAGCCGCCGCCGGCAGACAACGCGGAGGCGCCCGGGGCGTCCGGCGCAGCCACGATCGCAGCGGACGGACGCAGCCGGATCATGGGCATGCCGCCGAACCTGCTGTTCGTGCTGCTGGCGGTGGCCTCGTTCCTGTGCTGCGTGCCGATGGCGATGCCGTCGGCGCATCTCATCGCGTTCTGTGGCGATCTGGGCATGACGCCCGCCAAGGGAGCGGCGATGCTCTCGCTGCTGCTCGTCTGCGCCTTCGTAAGCCGACAATTCTGGGGCTGGCTGTCGGACCGGATCGGCGGGCTGCTGACGTTGCTGGTCTGCTCGGCAGCACAGGCGCTGGCGGTGACGGGCTTTCTGGTCACGCAGGACGAGGCTGGACTGTTCGCGGTGGCGGCCTTTTTCGGGCTGGGCTTCAGCGGGCTGATCCCGGCCTATCTGGTCACGGCACGCAAGCTGTTCCCGGCGCGCGAGGCGCCCTGGCGCATGCCGATGCTGCTGCTCACGGGCACCGGAGGCATGGCGACCGGCGGCTGGATGGGCGGTGTCATCTACGATCACTTCGGCTCGTATGCGCCGGCCTTCGCCACGGGGCTCGCGTCGAACCTGCTCAATCTCGCCATCCTGGCGACGCTGGTTCTCGTCTGGCGGCGCTCGCTCGTGTCGGCCGAGGCAACGCGGGTCGCCGCGTAGGCTGCTGCCCGCAATCGCGCTGGCGCCTAGTCGCTGGCGGCGTTCCTCAGCGGGCCGGCATTGCGCTGGAGCTGGGCGTCGAGCAGGTAGGCGGCGATCACGGCGGCAAGGTTGACGCGGTAGAGCTTGGCATCCTCGCGGACCTCGGCCTCCACCTTGTTGCCGAGAAACGGCGCGAGACCCTGGTCGACGACCCGCGGCATGGACAGCGTCTCCTCCGGGGACAGCTCGACCAGCTCGGCGAGGTAGGCCTTGACGATGGCGTTGTTGAGCACCTGCCGCCCTGTCGATTTGGTGGCGACGATGGGCACATAGCCGAACGTGCCGATCAGATCGCGCACCGAGGCATCGCCGCCGCAGGTGCCGACGATGACGGCCGCGACGTTGCCGACCTGCTCTCCGAGCACGCGCCGGGCATCGGTCTGCAGCGGCGTGATGATGCCCGTATGCCCGCGCCCGATGATGGTGTGCACTGTGCGCCCCCGCAGCTCGCGGCCGATATCGGCGATGCCGGCGCGCACGCCCTGACCGCTCGGCCGGTTCACGTAGATCTCGATGATGCGCTGGCGCGAGGACAGTCGGAACACCGCATGGCTCTTCTCGTCGCGGACGGTGGCCCCGAGCGTGCGCATCATTGCGGTGAAGCCCGCGTAGGTGGCCGTCGCGTCGATGTCGTCGTGCATGCGCATGAACATGCGGTGGACGAGGCCGCCCGACGGGTCGCGCGCGAAGAGGCGCTCGAAGGGGACCCGCAGCAGCGATCTGTCGAGCGGGAAGGTGCGATCGATGTCGTCGTCGCGGCGATCGCCGGTCACGGCCTGGTAGGCCGACAGCATGCTGCCGTAGACGTTGCGCCGGGCAGGATGGGCCTCGTGCCCATAGGCGGCGTAGAGGCGGTCGAGCAGGGCGCCCTTGAACCTCGTCGCCTGCGGCGTGCGCGACGGGGCGGTGAGCACATCGAGGACGATGGTGCTGCTACCCTCGAAAAGGCGGGCATCGCCGAGCGAGGAAATGGCATCCGAAACGAACTGAGCCTCGTCCCGGACCGTCTCC
>JBFWQN010000208.1:0-8712 GCA_050249405.1 Hyphomicrobiaceae bacterium
AAGAAGGCCTACGACGATGCCGGCCGCGAGGCACCGGCCGACTGGCGCAACCGGGTGACGGGTGCCCGCGACATCGAGTGACCGAGGCCGGGCGATCGGCGGGCGATCCGCCGATTGCGCAGGCTACGCCGCTCGGGCACTGTCGGCGCACGATCGTCCGCCATGCCGGAGCATCCGATGCCTGCCCAGCTCACCGCCGACGCCAAGGGCGTCTACGTCATCGCCGCGACGCCGTTCACGGATCAGGGCGCCATCGATCTCGAGTCGATCGACCGGCTGGTCGAGTTCTATCTGGCCTGCGGCGTCGACGGCATGACCATTCTCGGCGTGATGGGCGAGTTCCAGAAGCTGTCGGAGTCGGAGACGGCCACCGTTGCCCGCCGCTTCCTCGCGGCGACGCGCGGTCGCATCCCGGTCGTGGTCGGCGTCTCGAATCCGGGCACCGACCAGCTCGTCAAGCTGGCGGGCGGAGCGATGGACGCGGGCGCCGCGGGCGTGATGGTGATGCCCACGTCCGGTCTCAAGACCGACGAGGCCGTCACCGGCTACATGTCGGGGGTGCTGACGGCGCTCGGTGGGTCGATCCCCGTCTGTGTCCAGGACTACCCGCAGCTCTCGGGGGTCTGGTTCTCGGCCGCCTGCTTCGCCGGCCTCGTCGACCGCTTCCCGCAGATCGTCATGTTCAAGCACGAGGAGAGCCCGGGCTTGAAGAAGCTCACGGCGATCCGCCGCCTCTGCGACGGCAAGGAGCGGCGCTACGTCTCGGTTCTCTGCGGCAACGGCGGCATTCACCTGCCACAGGAGTATCTGCGCGGCGCCGACGGCGCCATGACCGGCTTCGCTTTCCCCGAGATGCTGGTCGGCATGGACCGGCTTTTCCAGGCCGGCAAGCCCGAGGAGGCCGAGGATCTGAACGACCTCTACCTGCCCGTGGTCCGACACGAGCTGCAGCCGGGCATCGGCCTCGCCATCCGCAAGGAGATCCTGCGCCGCCGCGGCGCCATTCGCTCGGCGGCGGTACGCGCGCCCGGCCCGAAGCTCGATGCGACCGACCATGCCGAGCTCGATCGCCTGCTCGCCCGGCTCGAGCGGCGCACCGGCCGGCCGATCGCGGCGCCGCCTCGCGTAGCCGGCTGATGGCGTCGGATTGAACCACCGCCCTCGGGGGCGATTGTCTTGGCACACGACGACAACTCACCGTGTGCGGGTGCCACCGTCCGGCTGGCGGAGGCGACGAGCGAGCGGGAGCGGCAGGGCATGGACGGCAGGTCGGACGCGGTCGACGAGCGCTTCACCATCGGGGGCTTTCGGGCTCTGGCGTCGGCCCGGCTCGATCGCACGCCGTCCGAGGCGGTGTTCGACCCGCGCACCGGCAAGGCCTGGGGCCGCGGCGACTGGGACCTGAACCCGGAGCTTCTCGCCGATTTCGCCGCCATGCCGCCGGCGCGTCCGGCGGCGGTGCTGGTCGGCATCGTGGCGCGCGAGGAGCTGTCCGTGCTGCTCACCCAGCGGACCCACACGCTGCCGACGCACGCCGGCCAGATCGCGTTCCCGGGCGGAAAGGTGGAGCCGGACGACGACGGTCCTGTCGCCGCCGCCTTGCGCGAGGCGGTGGAGGAGATCGGCCTCGATCCGGGTCTCGTCGAGCCGCTCGGCTTCCTCGACGGCTATCGCACGGGGACGGGCTTCACCGTGGCGCCCGTCGTGGCTCTTGTGCGCCCGGAGTTCTCACTCGTGCCCGATCCGCGTGAGGTCGACGAGGTGTTCGAGGTGCCGCTCGCGTTCCTGATGGACGAGCGCAATCACCAGAAGCATACCCGCGACTGGCGCGGCCGGCAGAGGCACTACTATGCTATGCCCTATGGCGAGCGCTACATCTGGGGAGCCACGGCCGGCATGATCAAGAACATGCACCAGAGGCTCTTTGCCGGATGATACGTATTGTCATCGAGAACATCATCCTGTTCCTGCTGCCCACGGTCGTCTACGTCATCTATGTCGTCGCGACGCGGAACAGCACCAGGAAGGGCATCCTCGACGAGGCGCCGCTCGCCGGGCTGCTGCTGGCTGGCACGGCGCTGGTGCTGCTGGTGCTGGTCGTCTATGGCTCCGACAAGAGCGGTGGCAAGCCTGGCGACCGCTACATCCCGCCCTCGATGAAGGACGGGCAGATCGAGCCAGGACGCATCCAGTAGCGGCGGCTCTACGAGGCCGACATGACGACTGCCTCGCCCCGAACCGGACAGGAGCCGCCGTCGCTGCGCGGCGCGCCGTGGCTGGAGCTGCCGGCGACCCGGGCGGTGCTGGCCGCGCTGGCGGCCGCCGGCTTCGAGGGCCGCATCGTCGGGGGCACGGTCCGCAACACCTTGATGGGGCTGCCCGTCAGCGACATCGATATCGCGACTCCCGCTCCTCCTCGGGTCGTGGTCGAGGCTTGCCGAAAGGCGGGGCTTGCCACCGTCCCCACGGGACTCGAGCATGGCACGGTCACGGTCGTCGCGCATCGCACGCCGATCGAGGTGACGACGCTGCGCCGCGACGTCTCGACCGACGGACGACGTGCGACCGTCGCCTTCACCGACGATTGGGGCGAGGACGCCGGGCGGCGCGACTTCACCATGAACGCCCTCTACTGCGACGGCGAGGGACGCATCTACGACCCCATCGGCGGCTATCCGGACCTTGCCTCGCGGCGCGTGCGCTTCATCGGCAATCCTGACCGGCGCATCGCCGAGGACTACCTGCGCATCCTGCGCTTCTTCCGCTTCCATGCGGCCTACGCCGAAGGCGATCCCGATCCCGATGCGATGGCCGCCTGTGCCCGTGGCATCGCCGGCATGGGTCTGTTGTCGGCCGAGCGCATCCGGGCCGAGCTGGTGCGCCTGCTCGTCGCCAAGGGGGCCGTCACCGCGGTCGAGGCGATGGCTCAGGTCGGCCTTCTGCCGCTGGTGCTGGGCGCGGCGCCCCGGCCCGGTGTGCTCGCGGCGGTGGCCGCGGCCGAGGCGCGGGCCAAATGCCCGGCCGAGGCCATGTTGCGCCTTTCGGCCCTTGCCGTCGCGGTCGAGGACGACATCCCGCGCCTTGCGGCTCGGCTGAGGCTCTCCGGTGACGAGCGCAAGGCGCTGCTGGTGATCGACGGTGCGATGCTCGATGGCCTCGGCACGATCGACGCGCGCCGCGCCCGCCGGATGGTCTACGGCAAGGGCCGAGACGCCAGCCGGCGCGGCGCCATTGCCCTCGCGGCGCTCGCTCCGGGCCGTGCCGGAGAGGCTGCCACGCTGCTCGCGACGGCGGTTGGTTGGCAGCCACCTCGGCTTTCCGTCGCCGGTGCGGACGTCGTCGCACTCGGTGTGCCTCCCGGACCTGCCGTCGGGGCGCTCCTGCGCCGGCTGGAGCAATGGTGGGTGGAGAACGATTTTCCTGGCGAGCCGGAGACCCGGGCGCGCCTCGACGAGATCGTGAGCGGTCTCTGCGGCTGAAGGCCATGCGGCTGCCGTCCGCCGGAACCTGCCCATAGGGCACGCGTTCGCCAGCTGGGGCTTTCACAGGAGTGAGCCATGCCGGCCAGCTACAGCAAAGCCTATTGGCGCTTCGACCGCGACGAGACGAGCCGTGTCAGCACGGAGCGTAATGCCCATCGGCAACCCGAGGCGGATGGCGATTCCCCGGTGGCTGGACTGGGCCGGGTGCCTCGGATCGACGAGGCCGCCAACGGACGGCCGACAGCGAGCCAGCTCAGGAGCACGATCGATCGGGGCGCCGCTCGGGACAAGGTGGCGAGCCTGGACCCGGCGGCGGCGCCGCTCGGCACCGACGACGAGGCGGCGGGAGCGCCGCCGACCCCGGAGCAGGTCGAGATGGCCATGCGCCACGAGGCGAGGCGTCAACCGGTCGAGCCGCAGGGCGGCTGGGGTCCCAAGGCAGGGTCCGGCTTCTGGATCGCGGTTGCGGCGGGGGCCGGGGTGCTTGCCATCATGCTGGCGGCAACGTGGCCGTGACGGCCGGTCGCTCGTCGAAGACCCGCTCTGCTTGACGGCCGTCAAGCTCCGGGACCGTCGCTTCCAGCAGTCTGCACCTATCGACACGGCAAGCGAGCAATCCATGTCCGCGCGCTTTTTCGCGAACCGCACGACAGCCGGCCAGGCGCTGGCGTCACGTCTTGCCGGCGAGCATCTCGATAATCCGGTCGTGCTCGCCCTGCCGCGCGGTGGCGTGCCGGTCGCGCTGGAGATCGCGCGCCGTCTGCGTGCGCCGCTGGATCTGGTGCTGGTGCGCAAGGTGGGCGTGCCCGGCCGTCGCGAGGTGGCAGCCGCGGCCGTGGTCGATGGCGGCGAGGCGGAGATCGTCTACAACCGTGAGGTGATGCGCGCGGCAGGTCTCGACGACGCAGAAGTTCATGCCGAGGCTGCCGCTGAGCTCGCCGAGATCGAGCGGCGGCGAGCTACGTATCTCGGCGGCCGGCGGGGCGAGCCATTGGAGGGCCGCACGCTGGTCGTCGTCGACGATGGCATCGCCACCGGAGCCACCATGCGAGCGGCTCTCGTCGCGCTTCGCCGCAAGCGACCGCAGCGGCTCATCGTCGCCGTGCCGGTGGCGCCGCGCGACGTCGTGGACGCCATCGCCAGCCTCGTCGACGAGGTGGTCTGCCTCGAGATGCCCGAGCCGTTCTATGCGGTCGGCCTGCATTACGACGATTTCGAGCAGCTCGAGGATCAGGACGTCATCACCGCCCTCGACGAGGCCGCGACCTTCGGCCAGCGGGCGGCGGCCACCTGATCGTGGCCGCAAGCCTACTCCACAACTTTCGGCACCACGTAGAAGTTGTCGGTCGCTAGCGGCGCATTTGCCGTGACCTGGTCGGCGATCTCGCCGTCGGTGACCACGTCGTCGCGCATCTTGAGCTGGATCGGCACCACGCGCGTCATCGGCTCCACGCCAGCGACGTCCACCTCGTCGAGTTGCGCCACCCAGTCGAGGATGCCCGAAAGCTCCTTCTCAAGGCCCTTCGCCTCGGCCTCGGTAATCTTGATGCGCGCCAGCCGCGCGATGCGCTTGACGGTTGCCTCGTCGACCTGCATTTGAGCCCCGGCTGAGATCATCTGTTCATGTGACCCGTGATAATCGAACGGGCGCCGGTCTGTCCACGACGGCAGTCGGCGGGCGGAGAACCGATCCATGCTGCCTACGCGCCGGACACTGCTGAAAGGCGTCGCTGCGGTGACGCTGTCGAGCCTCAGCCTCGGCGCCTACGCCTTCGGCATCGAGCCCCGCTTCCGCCTCGACGTGACCCGCTACCGTGTGACGCCGCCGACGTGGCCGGCGGGCCTTCATGTGCGCCTCGCCCTCGTCGCCGACGTGCACGCCGGCGAGCCCTACATGCCACCGGCCCGCATCGCCGAGATCGTCGATCGCACGAACGCGCTCGGCGCCGACGCCATTCTGCTGCTCGGCGATTACGCCGCCGGCCACCGCTGGCAGACGCGCCGGGTGCCCGCGCGGGAATGGGCCACCGTCCTGGGTGGCCTCAAGGCGCCGCTCGGCGTGCATGCCATTCTGGGCAATCACGACTGGTGGGACGATCGCGAGGTTCAGCGCCGGCGGAGCGGGCCGGTGATCGGCCGCCGCGAGCTCGAGCGTGCGGGCATCCCGGTCTACGAGAATGACGCGGTGCGGCTCGAGAAGGATGGGCGACATCTCTGGCTCGCCGGCCTCGGTGACCAGATCGCCTATCGCGTCGGAATGAGGGGCAAGCGGGAGCTTTTCGAGGGCGTCGACGACCTTCCCGGCACGCTGGCCCGGGTGACGGACGACGCCCCCGTCGTGCTCATGGCCCACGAGCCCGACATCTTCCCGAAAGTGCCCCGGCGCGTCGCGCTGACGCTCTCAGGTCACACGCATGGCGGCCAGGTGCGCATTGCCGGGTTCTCGCCCGTGGTGCCGTCGCAGTTCGGCAACCGCTACGCCTATGGCCACATCGTCGAGGACGGCCGCCACCTCATCGTCTCCGGCGGCCTCGGCTGCTCGGTCCTTCCCGTTCGCCTGGGCGTCCCTCCCGAGATCGTGCTCGTGGAGCTCGGCGCGCCCTTGCCGTCGGCCTGATTGATCCTGCTCACGGTGGTTTGTGCCCATACCGGGAATGACACGCCCGGAGCGGAAATCGGGGGTGGGGAGCATGTCGAATCCGGAATCGTCCCAGGGGCCGCACGGCGGGGGGCAGGTGCACGGTCTCGAAGCACTGTTGCCTTTGCAAGTAGCGCTGGCCTGCGAGGCGGCGGGCGCGGCGAAGGCCGGTCGCGACGGCGTGACGCTCGTGGTGCTGGGCGTGTTGGCAGGAGCGTTCATCGCGTTCGGGGCCATCTTCATGACGGTGGTGCTCGCGGGCAGCGGCGATCTGCCGTGGGGCGTAGCGCGGCTGCTCGGCGGGTTGATGTTCTCGCTCGGGCTGATCCTGGTGGTGATCGGAGGCGCCGAGCTGTTCACCGGCGACGCCCTGATGATTGTCGCCTATGCCAGCCGGCGCATCTCGGCCGGGGCGCTGCTGCGGGCATGGGCGCTGGTCTATGTGGGCAACATCGCAGGGGCGCTCGGCACGGCGGCGATCGTGCTTCTGTCCGGTGCGCACATGAACGGCGGCGGGGCCGTGGGCAAGACCGCACTGGCCATAGCCACCGCGAAAGCCGCCCTGCCGACGGGCCGGCTGTTCTTCCTGGCGGTGCTCTGCAATGTGCTGGTCTGCCTCGCGGTATGGATGTCGTTCTCGGCCCGCAGCACGGCCGACAAGGTCGCCGTCATCGTGCTGCCGGTCGCGGCATTCGTCGCGGCCGGCTTCGAGCACTCGATCGCCAACCTCTACCTGCTTCCCTATGCGCTGGCGCTCCAGGGGTGGGCCGGGCCCGAGCTGTGGACCGCCATCGGCGCGGCGCCTGCCGACTATGCCGGCCTGACGCTGGCCGCCACGCTGCACAGCGTCGTCGTCGCTACGGCTGGCAACCTGCTCGGCGGCAGCCTCATGGTGGGTGCGGTCTACTGGTTCGTCTATCTGCGCAAAAGGGCCTGACGCCCGGCACTTCCAGCGGTAGGGGCGGCCTATCCCCTCTGCACCGTCACGTTGCCCCGCGCGAGGCCTTTGACGGTCCGCTGCGCCTTCAGATGACGGCCCACCACCTCCCAGATCGGCGGTCCCTCCGTCTCCTGGTGGATCGAGCCCCATCCGGCGACCACATAGTTGCGCGCCGCTTCGATCGGTTGCCCGGTGCGGCTGAGCGTGATGTCCGTCACGCGGTTGCCCGCGACCCCGTCCGGGTGGATCACGAAGCTCACACCGCCCACCCGCACCATGTCGCCGCCCTGCTGGTAGTAGGGATCGGGGTTGAACAGGTTGTCCGCCACGTCCTCGAGGATGGACTTCAGGAACACGCCGCGGATGGCGGTTCGGTAGGCGGCCGGGTAGGTGATGGCCGTGGCGTTGTAGATGTGCTCCCAGGTGATGGCGTCGCCCGGCAGCAGCGAGCCGCCCCAGCGGAATCCCGGCGAGAGCGAGATCTCGGCATCGCGCTCGGCGAGCAGCGCGTCGCAGATGAGATCGTCGAGGGTCCCGCCGAAGTTGCCGCGCCGCCAGAGCGCCGCCTCCGTGCGGGCAAGCTCGGTCGACAGCATCGCCGCGTAGGGCTTGCGGATTCCGGCGATGAGGCGCGCCATGCCGGGATCGGGCGGGATGGCTTCCGAGAGCACCGGGATCAGGGCGTAGCTCCAGTCGGCAATTTCGCCTTTGCGCATGTCGATATCGAGGCGCGACAGGAACTTGCCGTGCGAGCCGGACGACACGATCAAGGTCCGGCCGACGCGAACGGGTCGCGGCAGGGCGTCGTGGGTGTGGCCGGACAGGATGACGTCGATGCCCTCGACGCGGCCGGCGAGCTTGTGGTCGACGTCGTAGCCATTGTGGGAGAGGAGGACGACGAGGTCGGCCCCCGCCTTGCGGACGGTCGCCACCAGTCGCTGCAGCGCCTCCTGGCGGATTCCGAACCACCATTTGGGAATGAGCCACCGCGGGTTGGCGATGGCGGTCCACGGAAACGCCTGCCCGATGACGGCGACGGCGAGGCCTCCGCGCTCGAACATCTGCCAGCCCTTGAAAACGGGCTCCTCGAACTCGCTGTCGCGCACGTTGGCGGCGAGAAAAGCGGTTCGCGCCTTGCCCCTCTCGGCCGTCGTTCCGAATAGCTCCGTGACGCGGCCGGCGCCGAGCGTGAACTCCCAGTGGCCGGTGGTGGCATCGACGCCGAGCGCATCCAGCACCTCGACCATGTCGGCGCCTTGCGAGGCGAGCGCGGTGTAGGAGCCTTGCAGCGCATCGCCGCCGTCGAGCAGCAGGCACCGGTCCCGGCCGCGCTCGGCACGGATGGCCGAGACGAGCGTTGCCATGCGGTCCATGCCGCCCACCCGGCCGTAGCTGCGCGCGAGCGCCTCGAAGTCCTCGGAGGTCAGCGCGTAGGCGTGCGCGCTGCCCGGCTCGAGGCCGTAGGCCGCCAGCGCAGCCTTGCCGGTCAGATGCGGCGGCAACCCGCGCATCTCGCCGACGCCGATGTTGGTCGAGGGCTCGCGGTAGTAGAGCGGCATGAGCTGCGCGTGGCAGTCGGTCATATGCAGCAGCGTGACCTGGCCCTTGGGGCTGAAGCGCATGAGCTGGTCGAGGCCGAGCCGCTCGGCCGA
>JBFWQN010000209.1:0-8700 GCA_050249405.1 Hyphomicrobiaceae bacterium
CGGGCCGCCGGCGCGAGGCGGGCGCGGGCCGCCATTCCCAGGCGCTCGAGCGCCCGCAACGGCTCGTCCACGCGCACGAGCACGCCGTCGCCGGGCGTGCGGACATATCCCTCGCGCACCAGCGCGGCTGCGGCACCCTTCGCGAATGCCGCCGTTACGAACTCGTGGCCGTCGCGCGCGTCAGTCAGCGGAACGAAGAGATCGCCCGGCGCCAGCGAGCGCGTGTCGATCGAGATGCCGGAGATGGCCGCCGCGCGGTCGGCGGGGCCATCGAGCGTCCCGCCGGTCGCAGTCACGATCTCCTCGAGCGTCCATAGAGGCCGCGTCATGCGTCAAGCTCCTTCACGGCCTTCCTGATCTCCTCGTGGTCCGAGAACGGCAGCACGCGGTCGCCGATGATCTGACCCGTCTCGTGGCCCTTGCCTGCGACCAGCAGCACGTCGCCTGGGGCTAGCAACCTCACCCCTTCCCGGATGGCCGCGGCCCGATCTCCGATCTCACGCGCCCCCGTGGCCCCGGCCATAATCTCGGCCCGGATCGCAGCGGGGTCCTCGCTTCGCGGGTTGTCGTCCGTGACGATGGCGATATCGGCCTTCTCGGCGGCGATACGCCCCATGATCGGCCGCTTGCCACGGTCGCGGTCGCCGCCGCAGCCGACGATGCAGATCAGCTTACCCGTCGCGAACGGGCGAAGCGCCTCCAGCGCCGCCTCCAGTGCCTCGGGCTTGTGCGCGTAGTCGACCACAGCAATACCGCCGCGCGCCTCGGCGACCACCTCGAGGCGGCCGGGCACGCCTTTCAATTTCGGCAGACAAGTCCGCAAGACGAAGTCGGGATCTTCTCCGCAAGCAATTGCGAGTGCCGCGGCCACTAGCGCGTTGCTGCCTTGATAAATGCCAATCAATTCGAGGTTTGCCATCACGATTTCCTGGCGCACGTCGTAGTGCACACGGTAAGGAAAGCCGCGACGAGTAACTGTGATCTGTTGTGCAAAGCCATGACGCCTGACGTGGCCAAGGCCTAGATCTTCACCCTTCTCGCCGGTCGTCATGACCTCCAGCCCGCGCGCCCGCGCCGCGGCAATCGCTGCATCGGCAGCTGGTCCGTCCGCATTCACCACCGCCGTCGCGCCCGCCGGCAGCAGCTCCCACAGCCGCAGCTTCGCGGCGAGATAGGCCTCCATCGTCTCGTGATAGTCCAGATGGTCCCGGCCCAGATTGTTGAAGGCGCCGGCCGTCAGGCACACGCCATCCAGCCGATGCTGATCGAGCCCGTGCGATGAGGCCTCCAGCGCTAGGTGCGTGACGCCCTCGTCGGCGAGCTCCTGCAGCGTCCGGTGCAGCGTCACCGGGTCGGGCGTCGTCAGCGAGCCGTAGACGGCGCCGTCGGGCTTCACCACGCCGATGGTGCCGAGCGAGGCGGCTTTCCGTCCGCACGCCGCGAAAATCTGCCGCGTGAACTCGGCGATCGACGTCTTTCCGTTGGTGCCGGTGATGGCGACGATGGTCGGCGGCTGGCGCGGGTAGAAGCGAGCCGCCATCAGGGCCAGCGCCCGGCGTGGCTCGTCCGAGCGCACGATGGCAACCCCGGCCGGAACGTCGGCAGCGACACCCGGCCCGAGCAGCACGGCGGCGGCTCCTCTGGCAAGTGCGTCGGCCACGAAGCGGCTGCCGTCGGTGCGGCTTCCGGCGAGGGCCGCGAACAGCCAGCCCGGCCGCACGGCACGGCTGTCCGCCGTGATGCCGTCGATGCAGGGATCCAGGGAAGGCGTCTCGACGGTCGTCTCCGGACCTGTCAGCGCGGAAAGGTGGTGCAAGCCTGGCCCCCGATGTCGAGCGGCGCGTCCGCTTGCGGCGGAGCCGGCGCCGAGCCTTGGCGATGCACCCTAATATGAGTCGCCGGCAAGTGGGTCAAACCTGCTCGTCGGCCGGCCGCTGCTGCGGTTTCATGGCCGAGACCGCGAGGAACGCGGCACCGAGCGTGGTGAGCTGCGACAGTCGCTGGTCGAGGGGCTCCATCCAGCGGGCCAGCAGCTCCAGCCGCGGGTAGTAGACGGCGCCTTTCACCGGCCCCGGCACGAGCCCTGCGCCCGTCGCGAGACGCCTGAGCTCGCCTGGCGTCCGGAAGCGTCCCCGCCGCCACAGCGGCGAGCCGAGCCATGCCCTGATCCGTCGCTCGGCAGCCCAGCTGCTCCAGCGTCCGAGCTCACCGATGACCAGTCGACCGCCCGGTGCCAGCACCCGCCCGATCTCCGCGAAGGCCGGGCTGCCGTCGGCGACGAAGCAAAGGATCGTCTGCGCGACGATCAGATCGAACGAGCCGTCGGCGAGCGGCAGAGCCTCGGCCGGTCCTGTCGTCAGCTCGATCGCCACTCCGGCAGCGGCCGCACTGTCGCGCGCCGCCTCGATCATGCGTGGCGAGCCGTCGATGCCCGTCACGCGGGCCCCGCGCCGTGCCAGCTCGACCGCCAGCGCGCCGTCGCCACAGCCCACCTCCAGCACGCGCTTGCCCGCAACGTCGCCGATCAGCTCGAGCATCAGCCGGCGCTCCAGGCGCTCGGTGATGGCGCCGAGCGCCGTCGCCCGCCACTTGGCGTAGACCTGCGGGTCGAGCCCGGGCACGGCTCCCTGCGGACAGGCTTCGGGTTGCTTGGCGCGTTCCTGCATGGCTGGTGTCCCATGTCTACCGGCGGCGGCGACATCGGCTAATATGGATGCTGCGCGGCTGCCCCGGTTGACCGGTGTCAGCTGAATGGATCGCATCGTCCCGGAGGATCGCCATGCACGACACCTTCATGCGCCGTGCCCTCGAGATCGCCCGCCAGAGCCTCGGCGATCCGGGTGCGCTTCCCTATGCGGCGGTCGTCGTGAAGGACGGCGTCATCGTCGGCGAGGGCCTGAACCGCGTGGACGGCCGCAAGGACCCGACCTCCCACGGCGAGGTCGAGGCGATCCGCGATGCCTGCGCGCGCCTCGGCACCATAGACCTCACAGGCTGTGATCTCTACACCACCGCCGAGCCGTGCTCGATGTGCGTCGCGACCATGTACCTCTCGGGCATCCAGCGCCTCTATTACGCGCTCGCCGTACCGGACTCCGCCGCCTTCATGGCCCGCCTCGCCGCCCGCGATCCGAAATGGCGGCGCCGCATCTCCGCCGACGACCTTCGCCGCGAGGTGGCCCTCCCCATGCACCAGCGCCAGATGCCCGCCGAGGCCGTGCTCGCGGACGAGGCGCAAGCCGTGTTCGAGGAGTTCGCGAGCAGGCAAGGGGCGTGAGCGGCGACGCGGCACCGCCGGTCACCGCCCCCGGATGATGACGTCTTTACTGGGCCAGAACCCTCAGGCCCGCATGTCATCGACCGGCAATCCTAGCGCCACGCGACCGGCAAGCTTGCGTTGATCGACGCTCCGCAGTGGGTGGAAGCGCGCGCCCTGGATATCGCGGAACAGCCGCTCTAGCCCCTGCTCGCGGAAGTAGCTCGCGCCGCCGGCCACCTCGAGAGCCAGCTCGACCGTCTTGAGCGCGCTGCGGGCCACCAGACTGCGATGGGCGAAGATCTCGCTGGTCGTCGCCTCTCCCGGTTGCGCCGTTGCGCCGAATGCCACCATGTAGTCGTGCGCGACGCGTGTCGCCGTCCACTCGGTCTGCAACTCGCCGACCAGCTCGACCGATGTCGTCCCCTTGCGCCTGGCCGCTGCTACGGCGGTCGTGCACGCTGCCTCGGCGATGCCGGTGTACACCGCATAGACCAGCGGAAACGCCACCATTGAGATCAGGTGCATGATGGGATGCCAGGCGCCGGACGGTCGACGCACCGAGACGGCGGCATCCGGCACGAAGACATCGTCGAGCAACACGTCGTGCGAGGCCGTGCCGCGCATTCCCATTGTGTCCCAGGTCTCGATAATGCTGATGCCGGGGGAAGCGAGGGGAACCGCTATGTGCATCACCATCGGTCCCTCGGGCGTCTCCTCCACCGCCATCGTCATGAACAGGTTGGCTGTCGGCGCGCCACTGGCAAAAACCTTGCGGGCTTTGACTTTGTAGCCACCCTCGACCTTGGTCGCTATTCCCGAGCCGGGCAGCCAGTCCGAGCCTCCGGACGTCAGCAGCTGCAGCCGCTCGGCGGCGATCCGCTTCAGCAGGCCGTCGGTCGGCGCCTTTTGATGACGCCACCGCCAGGCGGCAAAGGCCACGGGATGCGTGTGCATGGCCATCGTCAACGCTGTGGAGCTGCAAATCCGCGCCAGCGTGCGCAGGAATTCGGCGAGCTCCGCCGGCTGCAAACCGGCTCCGCCGAGCTCGCTCGGAACGGCGAGGGCAAAGAACCCGTGCTCGCGGAGCAGTGCCATGTTGTCGGCGACGTAGTCTTTCGTCTGATCGCAATGCTTGCCGGTGGCTTCCAGGCGAGGCGCCAGCTCGGCCAATGTCGCGCGCCAGTCAAAGGACGTTTCGGCGAGCTTGCTCGAAGCAGTTGCAGCAGACATAAAAACCTCCTTAGATATGGGTGCATTGCGCAGGAACTTGGATCGACAGGGCGCAATCGACAATGATCGAAAAACCGGGTTCCCTTGCCGAAACGCCGGATGTGCTCTCAGACATGCTGCGGGCCGTGCGCCTGACCGGGGCTGTGTTCTTCAGCGGGAGCTATACTGAACCTTTCGGCCTGATCTCGCCCAGGCGTTATGACCCTGGCGTGCCGATGGCCCATCTGCGGCACATCAGTATTTTCCATCTCGTCACGGCCGGCGGTTGCATGATGACCACCGCGAGCGGTGCTCACCACGAGGTGTCGGAGGGTGACCTCATCCTGCTACCCTTCGCCGACGCCCATAAATTCTGGCGAGGCGACGCCGAACCGATTGAAGTAGAGAAAGTCGTGCGCCGAGCCCCAGTTAACGGCGTCTGGAGTGCCGAATACGGTGGCGGCGGATACGAGACGCGTCTTGTGTGCGGCTATCTTGAATCCTCGGAGTTCGTGGCAGTCCCGTTGTTTCGCACCCTACCGGAGGTCGTCATCGCGCGAATGGGCGATTTCAAGGCCGGCGAACTGGTGGCGGCGACGGTGCGCGACATCATGGCCCTCGTCGATGCGGCGTCTCCCGGCGCCGACGTCATGCTTGGTCGCATGATGGAGCTTTTGTTCATCGAGATGCTGCGCCGCCATGCTTCCAGCCTGCCCAAGGACAGCAAGGGACTGTTGGCCGCGATGAACGATCCCATCGTCGGCCGTGCCCTGAAGCTGGTCCACGCCGACCCCGCGCGCGCCTGGACGGCACAAAGCCTCGCCCGCGAGTCGGGCGCATCGCGCACCGTCCAGACCGAGCGCGTCAATTCCATGCTGGGCCGGCCGCCGATCGACTACGTCATCGGATGGCGCATCCAGCTCGCCGCTGAGCGCCTGCGCAACGGCCGCGATCCGATTGCAAGCATTGCAGCCGACGTCGGCTACGAATCGGAAGCCGCCTTCTCGCGCGCCTTCAAACGGGTGACCGGCCTCAGCCCCGGACGCTGGCGCGATGGCGCCGGTGACAGCCCCGACCTGATGCCCTTGCAGTTCAAGACGCCATTGGGTCCTGTTGTGGACAGTGCCGAAGCCGTATGAGGCGGAGAATGGATGTTCCGCTCATCCTGCCGTAGCGGCGACGGCGGATCGTCGCGCTTGGGTCGGCCCCCGTCGAACGGCCATTTTACAGCCGAGATTGGCAGCTCGCGCCCTCATTCCCACTCGATCGTGCCAGGGGGCTTCGACGTCACGTCGTAGACGACGCGGTTGATGCCGCGCACCTCGTTCACGATACGCGTCGCGATGCGGCCGAGCACGGCATGCGGGAACTCGAAGTAGTCGGCGGTCATGCCGTCGGTCGAGGTGACGGCCCGCAATGCACAGACGTGGTCGTAGGTTCGGGCATCCCCCATGACGCCGACGGTGCGCACCGGCAGCAGCACGGCGAACGCCTGCCAGATCTGGTCGTAGAGCCCGGCCTTCCTGATCTCGTCGAGGTAGATGGCGTCGGCCTTGCGCAGGATGTCCATCTTCTCCACGGTCACCTCGCCGGGGCAGCGGATCGCGAGGCCGGGGCCGGGGAACGGATGGCGGCCGACGAAGGCTTCGGGCAGGCCCAGCTCGCGGCCGAGTGCGCGCACCTCGTCCTTGAACAGCTCGCGCAAAGGCTCCACGAGCTTCAGGTTCATCCGCTCGGGCAGCCCGCCGACGTTATGGTGCGATTTGATCGTGACCGACGGCCCGCCCGTGAACGACACGCTCTCGATCACGTCCGGATAGAGAGTGCCCTGCACGAGGTATTCCGCACCGCCGATCTTCTTTGCCTCCGCCTCGAAGGTCTCGATGAACAGCCGCCCGATGGTCTTGCGTTTCTGCTCGGGGTCGGTGACGCCCGCGAGCGCACGGAGGAATTGCTGGCTCGCATCCACGTGGATCAGCGGAATGTTATAGGTGCCGCGGAACAGCCGCACGACCTCCTCGGCCTCGTTGAGCCGCATCAGGCCGTGATCGACGAAGATGCAGGTCAGCTGGTCACCGATCGCCTCGTGCACGAGCACCGCCGCGACGGCGCTGTCGACACCGCCCGACAGCCCGCAGATCACCCTGGACTTGCCCACTTGCGCGCGGATCTTCTCGATCTCGCTCGAGCGGAAGTGGCGCATGCTCCAGTCGCCCGGGTGCCCGGCGATCCGGCGCACGAAATTGCGGATCAGCGCTGCGCCGCGCGGCGTGTGCGCCACCTCCGGATGGAACTGCACGGCGAAGTGGCGGCCCTCGGCATCGGCGATGGCCGCGAACGGCGCCCCTTGGCTCACCGCCACGACGCGGAAGCCCGGCGGCAGCCGTGTCACGCGGTCGCCGTGGCTCATCCACACCGTGTCGCGCTGGCCCTTGGCCCAGACGCCCTCGAACAATCCGCAGTCGTCGACCACCTCGATCTCGGCGCGGCCGAACTCGCGGTGATGCCCGCCCTCGACCTCGCCGCCCATCTGGGCGACCATGGTTTGCTCGCCGTAGCAGATGCCGAGCACCGGCAATCCCGACGTGAACACCCAGTCCGGCGCGCGCGGCGTTCCCATCTCGGTCACGCTTGCCGGCCCGCCCGACAGGATCACGGCGCGCGGCTTCAGCCGCTCTCGTGCCTCCTCGGCCTTGTTGAAGGGCACGATCTCTGAATAGGCGCCGGCCTCGCGCACGCGCCGCGCGATGAGCTGCGTGACCTGGCTGCCGAAGTCGATGATGAGCACTGTGTCCATGCCCGTCTGCCTAGACCAGAGGGCGCGGCGAGGCAATGTGGCTCCGGCGTGCCGGCGCGTCAGACGTCTGTCGATATCGTGCGGTGGGAGCTGCCGCGGTCGCCGCGGGACGGGTAGGGTGCAGCAGCAACGAGCGGAGGCCATCATGACCGATCCCGACATCAGTGCAGCGGCGGGCGGCGCGCCGGGCGCCTCGGACACGAGCCTCTCGATCGGCGAGGCCCTGCGCCGGGCGACCTACTGCGAGATCGGCAAGAGCCCGGCCGAGCCGCTTCGGGCTCTGCTTTCGCACCGCGACGAGCTCGTGGAGCAGATGCTCCAGACGATCGCGCTTTCGCCGGCGGAGATCAGCCGCCGCTTCGACGAGGCGCCGGACGGACGGCACATCTATTTTTTGCATTCGTTTGCCGTCTACCTGCTGGCGCATTGGCGGGAGCCGCGCGCTTTCCAGATCCTGCTCCGCTATCTCAGCGAGGCGGGAGACCTCGCCCACGAACACCTGCAGGAGACGATCACCGAGGACCTGCACGCCATTCTGGCGCGGCTCTACGACGGCAGCGGGCCGGAGCCGCTGCTGGAGCTCATCCGGGACCACGAGGCCGATCCCTACGTCCGCGACGCCTGCCTGAAGTGTCTCCACGCCTTGTCCCGAATGGGCAAGCTGCCGCGCGAGGACGTCGTCCGGATCTATGCCGAGCTCGGAGAGCACCTGCGCCACAGCGGCAATCAGGAGTTGGCCGACATGCTCGTCCTAACGCTTGCGGAGCTGCAGGAGCCGGCGCTTCGTCCCGTCATCGATCGCTGGTTCGAGGAGGATCTCGTCGAGCTGCAATCCCTGAATCGCGAGGATATCGACCGCACCTTTGCCGACCCGGACGATACCATCGAGGCCTCACTCATCCTCAGGGAGAGAATGGAGGAGGGCCTCGTCGAATATCTGTCGGGCTGGGCGTGGTTCAAGGCCAGCGATCCCGCCGACCTGCGCGATCCGTGGGACGATGTGCCCGAGCCGACTCTCGACGAGCTGGTCGAGTACGAGGCGAGCCAGCCCTACGTGCGCGAAGGGCGCAAGATCGGCCGCAACGAGCCGTGCCCGTGCGGCAGCGGCAAGAAATACAAGAAATGCTGCCTTTCCACGGAGCAGGCTTGAACGGCGACAGCCGCCTCCCGGTGAGAGGCGGCCGCTTGCGCCTGGATCGGGGAGATTACCAGGGCAGGTGGATGCGAACGAGGGTGCGCGTGCCGATGAAGGGCAGGCGGACCGTGTAGACGAGGTCGTGGTGGTTGCCGTGGGTCTGGTAGCCCCAGCCGGCGCCGCCGACCTTCTCCATCTCGTTGACGTCCAGGGCGCGGATGCCGTCGTTCGCGGTCGCTTCGATCGTGCTCATGATCATCTCTCCAGAATTTCGAATGGATTTGTTTTGCTGTTATTCGC
>JBFWQN010000210.1:0-8654 GCA_050249405.1 Hyphomicrobiaceae bacterium
CATCGACCTGCCGTTGAGAATGCTGGCGTGGCAGGACAAGGCGGGCAAGGTCTGGATCGGCTATACGGCGCCGGACGTGCTCAAGGATCGCTACCGGGTCACCGGCCGCGACGAGATCTTCAAGACCATGAGCGGCGCGCTGGATGGCCTCGCCAAGGCTGCTGCCGGACAGTAAAGCTGGCGCCGCGGCATGGCCGGTCTCGGAATGGAGGGGTTGCGCGTCCGAAAGTCTGGCGCGCGGCTCAGAGTGCGGTCGCAGCCTTGGAACGAACGGAGCATCGATCATGACTGCAAGCTATGCCGTCGTCTGGCCGCGCAGCTCGCGGACCGTGGAGGTGAAGGCCCTGGCACCGCGCCTCGCCTCGCTCCAGGGCAAGACGGTCGCATTCCTGTGGGACTATCTGTTCCGCGGCGACGAGATCTGGCCGACGCTCAAGGAGGAGCTCGGCCGCCGATATCCGGACATGCGCTTCGTCGACTGGGACGAGTTCGGCTCGACCCACGGCGACGAGGAGCACAAGGTGCTGGCCGAGCTGCCGGCCAAGCTGAAGGCGCTGAAGGTGGACGCCGTCGTCTCCGGCATGGGGTGTTGAGGCTCCTGCACACCCGCCGTGCTGCGGGTCAGCGCCATTGCCGAAGCTGCCCGTGTTCCGACGTCGTCGCTCTGCTGCGAGGGCTTCCTCGGGCAGGCCAAGACCACCTCCGTCGGTCTAGGCTATCCGAACCTGCCGCTCGCCACCGTGCCAGGCCACGTGGACGTGCAAACGGCAGATGATCTGCGCCGGAACGTGCTCGCCGTGACGGCCGACCTCGTGGTCGCGAACCTGACGGGCGAGGCGGCGGCCGTCACCATCACGCGCGACCCCGATCCCAAGGACATCGTCTTCGACGGCTCCTATGAGGACGTGAACCGGCTGTTTCTCGAGAACGGCTGGTCGGACGGTCTGCCGATCGTGCCGCCGACGAAGGAGAAGATCGCCGAGTTCCTGGCCTTCACCGACCGCGACCCGGACGAGGTGATCGGCACGCTGCTTCCCGACAACCGCAAGGCGACGGTGTGGAATGTGGCCGTCAACGGCGTCATGGCTGGCTGCCGGCCGGAGTACATGCCGATCCTGGTCGCGGCCGTCGAGGCGATGGCCGACCCGACGTACGGCGTCGAGCACTCGGGCAACACGCCGGGCGCCGACACGCTGATCGTGCTCAACGGGCCGCTGATCAAGGAGCTCGGCTTCAACACCGAGCAAGGCGCGCTGCGCGACGGCTTCCAGCCCAACACGTCGATCGGACGCTTCTGGCGGCTCTATCAGCGCAACGTCGCGGGCTTCCTGCTGCACCAGAACGACAAGGGCACGTTCGGCAACACCTGGCGCGTGGTGCTCGCGGAGAACGAGGACAGTCTCGCGAAAATGGGCTGGCCCACAGTCGCGGCCGACATGGGTGTCGATTCGGCCGAGGGCGCGGTGACGATCTCGCGTTTCACGGGCTCGAATGCGGTGGTCTCGGTGTTCGGCGATTCCGCCGAGAAGCTGGTGCCCTATCTGGCGCACGCCATCGCCACGCACACCACGTGGGAGCTGATCTTCACCGTTGGTCTCGCGACCGGAACATACCGGCCGCTGCTCGTGCTCTCGCCGCTGATCGCCGAGGCGATCGCGCGCTCAGGAATGAGCAAGAGGCAGCTCCAGGAGGCGCTGTTCGAGCAGGCCCGCATTCCGGCCCATCAGTTCGAGAAATACCTGTGGGGCTGGACCAATCTGGTGCCCGGGCGGCGCACGCTCAACGACTGGGTGCGCCTGCGCAAGGCGCCGAAGGTCTTCGCCGGCAACGATCCCAATCGCCTGGTGCCGGTGGTCACCGAGGCCGAGCACATCATGATCGCCGTGGCGGGTGATCCGATGCGCTCGAACTGCCACCTCCTGGTGCACAACGGCATGCTCGGCTTCCCCACGACGAAGCCCATCCGTCTCCCCACGGGCTGGCGGGCGAAGTTGCGGCGGGCGCAGGGCTAGGCGCGGATGGCAGGCGGCGGCGAAAGCTTGTGGCTCGTAGTGCCGGCGGGCGAGACCGCCGCCGGCGCCTGGATCGACGACACGCTGCGCGAGCGCGCGATCGAGGCGGGGCTGCTCGGTCGGACGCCCCTCGCGGGTCGCTTCCCGCGCCAGCGCGTCGAGCCGTTCTCTGGCGACGATCCGGCCGAGCGGGCGGCGAGGCTCTACCGGGCGCGCGGCTGGACAGACGGCCTGCCGATCGTGCTGCCGACCACGGCGCGGGTGCGCGAGATGCTGGCCTTCACCGAGCGCAAGCCGGTGGACCTGCTCGGCGAGGTCGAGCCGCTGAAGGGCCTCGCGACGGTCGAGAAGATCGCGGCCAACGCGGTGATGGCCGGCTGCCGGGCGGACTACTTCCCCGTCGTGCTGGCGGCGGTCGAGGCCGTGCTCGACCCGGCCTTCAATCTGCGGGGCCTCCAGACGACCGACGAGAACGCCGCGCCTCTCATTGTGGTGAGCGGGCCGGTTGCTCAGGCTCTCGACGTCAACGCATCGTTCGGCGCGCTCGGCCCCGGCTGGCGCGCCAATTCAACGATCGGACGGGCATTGAGACTCGTTCTCAACAACATCGGCGGCGGATGGCCCGGCGCCGTGTCCTTCGCGGGCCTCGGCCATGCGGGCCGCTACACCATGTGCATCGCCGAGAACGAGCGACAGAGCCCATGGCCGGCGCTGCACACCGAGGCGGGGCTCGGCCCAGAAGCGAGCGCCGTGACGTTGTTCCGCGCCGAGACCGCGATCAACGTCACCGGCGGCCTCGCCGAGATCGCGAGCGTGATGGGCTCGGCCGCATCCGCGTTCCAGATCCTGTGGTCCGGCATCGCGACGGTAATCGTATCGCCCGCAACCGCGAGCCAGCTCGCGCGCGAGGGCAAGACCAAAGACGACGTGCGCCGCTGGCTCTGGCAGCACGGCCGCTGGCCCGCTGAGCAGTGGCGCAGCTCCTGGCTGTTCGATCTGGTCGAGAGCCCGGAGCGCTGGCAGCCGTGGGTGCACGCATCGGCGGCCGCGGGCGCCGTGCAGCCGACGCCATCGCCCGAGGACATCGCCATCGTGGTGGCCGGTGGCGACATCCCCATCGCGCAGCACGTCTACTGCCCGTCCTGGGGCTTTCCGCCGGCTCGGATCACGCGAGAGGTGCGGCTCCCCCGCGATTGGGAGCGGCGCCACGCGGAGCTCTGCGAGGAGGAGCGCGAGCCATGACGGCAAAGTTCGACGTGGCCGTGGTCGGTGGCGGCATCACGGGGCTCACCGCCGCGCACCATGCGGCGCTCGAAGGCGTCTCCGTCGTGCATTTCGCTGGCGGTGGTGTGCCCGGCGGGCTCGTCGCCAACGTCGGCGAGCTCGAAGGATTCCCCGCGACCGGCGCCATCTCGGCATTGGATTTGGCCTTGCGGCTCGGCGAGGAGAACGGCGCGCTCGGCGTCGAGGTGGTCGTGGAGGACGTGACGCGCCTGGAAGCCAACGGTCGCGGGTGGCGCCTCTCCACGGGCGACAGCGGCGCACCGGTCTCGGCGAAGGCCGTCGTCGCGGCGACGGGTGCCCGCCTGCGCATGCTCGACCTCGAAAGCGCCCGCCGCCTCGTCGACAGGGGCGTGTCGCAATGTGCGTGGTGCAACGGCAGCCTGCACCGCGGACAGGAGGTCGTCGTGATCGGCGGCGGCGACAGCGCGCTGCAGGAGGCCCTGCACCTCGCGAGATACGCGAGCCTCGTCACCGTCGTGACGCGCGGCGCGGAGCTGCGCGCGCGCCGTGCGCTCGTCGACCGGGCGGCGGCCAACGTCAAGATCGCGTTTCGCTGGGAGACGGATGTCCTCGACATTCTCGGCGACGACGCGGTTACGGGCATCAGGCTCCGTGACCGCGCGGGTGAGAGCGAGGACGAGATCGCCTGCCGCGGCGTCTTCGTCTACGTCGGCCTCGAGGCCAATGCCGGCTGGCTGCAGGAGCTGGTGGCCCGCGACGAGCAGGGCTTCGTCGTCATCGGCCCAGACCTCGCCACGGCGACGCCGGGCCTCTACGCGGCAGGCGCCCTCCGCAGCGGCTACGGTGGCCGGCTCACCCATGCCGTCGGCGAGGCAACTGCCGCCGGCATCGCGGCGGCTCGGTTCTCGGAGGCGTAGGAGAGAAGCCTGGCGCTGTCGCTCGTTCGGCACGGCGAAAGGGCCCACATCGCAGGCTCCGCGATCGAAAGCAGCAGCAGGCCATCCCCCCGCCGTGGGTCCCCGCCTTCGCGGGGATGACGATGAGCGCGAATGTCGACGAGCCTGGATATCGCCGGGTTCCGATGACGACGCGGCCGGCTATGCCAATGCGCGTTCGGCCATACCTCCACAACGTCATGCCCGCGCAGGCGGGCACCCACGAGCCGCTGCGGCGTCTCTCCCGGCCGATGCCGTGGGTCCCCGCCTTCGCGGGGATGACGATGAGCGCGGATGACGATGAGCCTGGATGACAACGAGGCCGACGATCCGCGGCCGCTCCGGCGCGCCAATGCGCGTTCGGCGGTGCCTCCGTAACGTCATGCCCGCGCAGGCGGGCACCCACGAGCGGCTGCGGCGTCTCATCCGGCCGATGCCGTGGGTCCCCGCCTTCGCGGGGATGACGACGAGCACGAATGGCGACGCGCCCAGACATCGGCGCTGGGGGGATCTGCGCTCCTGGCCAACCGCCACAAGCCATGTAACCCTCAGCGTGGAACTCGCACGCGCCCGGAGGATGCCCATGACCGCCAGCAACACCGCCCGGCTCGACGCCGCCGAGAGCGTGATCAAGACGCTCACGGCCAACGGCATCGACAAGCTCTATTGCCTTCCGGGCGTACAGAACGACGACTTCTTCGATGCGCTGGCGCGAACGGGCCAGCCGATCACGCCGATCCACACCCGCCACGAGCAGGCGACCGCCTACATGGCCCTCGGCGCGGCGCTGGCGACGGGAAAGCCGCAGGCCTATTGCGTGGTGCCGGGGCCTGGCTTCCTCAACACCACGACGGCGCTCGCCACGGCTCAATCGCTCTGCCAGCCCGTCCTCGCCATCTCGGGGCAGATCTTCGAGGACAAGATCGGCAAGGGCCTCGGCTACCTGCACGAGATCCCGGACCAGCTCGGCATCATGAGGACGCTCACCAAGTGGGCGGCGCACATCGACGGACCTTTGGATGCGGGCGCCAAGACGCGCGAGGCGTTCCGGCAGCTGCTCTCGGGCGTGCCGGGGCCGGTCGGGCTCGAGTGCGGCTGGGACGTTTGGAAGCGAGCCGCCGAGGTCGCGCTCGAGGACGAGCCCGTCAGGCGTGAGACGCCGGCCATCGACGAGGATGCGGTCGAGACGGCGGCGAAGCTGCTGGCCGGCTCGAGGAAGCCGCTGATCTGGGTGGGCGGCGGCGCCCTCGACGCAGGGCCGGAGATCACGCGCCTCGCCGAGATGCTGGAGGCGCCTGTCGTCTCGCTGCGCACCGGGGCGGGCGTCATCGACATGCGCCACTCCCTCTCGCAGCGCACGCCCGGCGCCTATCGGCTCTGGCATGACGTGGATGTGGTGCTGGGCATCGGCACGCGGCTCCACGTCCAGCTCGACTGGGGCACGGACGATGCGATGAAGATCATCCACCTCGACATCGACCCGACGCGGCCCGGGCGCATCCGCAAGCCCGACGTGGCGCTCATTGCTGACGCCAAGGAGGGTGTCGAGGCGATCATGCGTCGGCTCGGGCGCCATCTCGGCAAGCGCGAGAGCCGCCGGGACGAGTTGGCGCGCATCAACGCCGAGGTGGCCACGGAGCTGTCCGATCTCGCGCCCCAGAGGGCCTGGATCGACGCCATCCGCGCCGGTCTTCCCGAGGATGGCATTCTGGTCGAGGAGCTGACGCAGGTGAGCTACGTCTCGCGCGTCATGTATCCGGTCTACGGGCCGCGCACGTACTTGTCGTCGGGCTACCAGGGCACCCTCGGCTGGGGCTACCCGACGGCGCTCGGGGTCAAGGCGGCGCTGCCCGACCGCCCGGTGGTCTCGGTGACGGGCGACGGCGGCTTCCTGTTCGGCATGCCGGAGATCGCGACGGCGACGCGGCATGGGATCGGGCTCGTCACCGTGCTTTTCAACGATCAGGCCTACGGCAACGTGCGCCGCATGCAGCAGCTCAACTACCAGGGCCGCGTCATCGCGAGCGACCTGAAGAACCCGGATTTCGTGAAGCTCGGTCAAAGCTTCGGCATCCGCGCCGAGCGGGTGGCCACGCCGGCGGGCCTGACGGCGGCCATGGGCGAGGCCCTGCGCGCGGGCGAGCCGGCGCTGATCGAGGTGCCGGTCGGCCAGTTCCCCGATCCGTGGCGGCTGTTCTACCGGAAGAAGGCACGCGGTGCCTGAAGCCTGCCTTCGCAATCTCTTGTCCTCTACCTCCGTAACGTCACGCCCGCGCAGGCGGGCACCCACGGGCGGCTGCGGAATCTCATCCGCCCGATGCCGTGGGTCCCCGCCTTCGCGGGGATGACGATGAGGGCGGATGAGAACGAGCCTGGATGAGAACGATCTGGATAAGAACGAGTCGGTCGACCACATGGCCGGCTCCGGCGCCGGCGCTGTCAACCTTCCGCAGCATCTCCGCAACGTCATGCCCGCGCAGGCGGGCACCCACGGGCGGCTGCGGCATCTCATCCGGCAATGCCGTGGGTCCCCGCCTTCGCGGGGATGACGGCGAGTTCCGATGACGAGGCGGCCCACTCCAACGCGCCACCGCCACGTACGGCCATGCCTCCGCAACGTCATGCCCGCGAAGGCGGGCCCCCACGAGCGGACGCGGCAGCGCAGCCGTCAGTCGAACAGGATCACGCCGCGCGCCACCTGGCCCTTGGCCATGAGCTGGAAGCCCTCGTTGATCTCCTCGAACTTGTAGGTCCGCGAAATCAGATCATCGAGATTGAGCTTCTTCTCCATGTAGAGATCGGCGAGCGTGCCGAAATCCACGGCCGGGCGCACCGAGCCATAGTAGGTGCCCGACAGCGTCTGCTCGCCATAGACCATGAGGTGCGGCGCGATCGGTGCCTTGGTCGAGAAGGCCGGAATGCCGACGATGACGGCATGACCGGCGGGTGCGAGCGAATCCACGATCTGCAGCACGGTCGGCTCGGTTCCGATGGCATCGAAGGCGTAGTCGACGCCGAGGCCGGTGATCTCCTTCACGGTTTTCACGACGTCCTGCCGCTTGGCATTGATGATGTGCGTCGCGCCGAAATGTGTCGCGAACTGCAGCTTGTTGTCGAGCAGATCGCAGGCGATGATGGTCTTGGCTCCCGCGAGCCGCGCGCCCTGGATGACGTTGAGACCCACGCCGCCGCAACCCACCACCAGCACTGTCGAGCCGGCCTCGACCTTGGCATGGCGGATGGCGGCGCCCACGCCCGTCGCCACCGAGCAGCCGATGATGGCCGCGTGCGTCCAGGGCAGATCCTCGCGCACCTTCACCACCTGGTCAGCCGGGCAGACCGAGTATTCCGTGAAGGTGCCGATGCGCGCCATCACGTTGACGGATTCGCCGTTGAGCTTCACGCGGCTGGTGCCGTCGTGCATGCCCCAGCGCGGTGTATCGTTGAAGCCGATGCAGAGCACCGTGCGGCCCTTGGCGCAGTAGGCGCAGTGGCCGCAATTCGACCGGAACGAGAAGATGACGTGGTCGCCCTTCTTCACCGTGGTCACGCCCGGGCCGACCTCGTCGATGACGCCGGCCGCCTCGTGGCCGAGCACCATGGGCAGCGGCAGCGGCCAGTCGCCGATCATGATGTGGTAGTCGGACATGCAAACGCCGGCCGCCTTCACCTTCACCCGCACCTCGCCGGCCTTCGGGCCCTCCTGCTCGAGCTCCAGGATCTGCAGCGGCTTGTTGACCTCGGTGAGCACTGCGGCGCGGGTTTTCATGGGGCGTCCTCCTGGCAGGGTTCGTCGTGGCCGCGTCCCATCGAGGGGCCGCGACGGCTCGACCTAGCCTAGTCGCGACCGTCCGTCGAGACGGCCGGTCAAGTGAGCTTTCCATGCATCGGCGCTCGACATAGTCGCTCGCCGGCAAGGTTTTCCTTGCGCGCCTCGACCCCACCCAAGATGATGCCCGCGGCGCTGCCTCCGTCGGCAGCCGAAAACAAAAAAGCATCCGGGAGCTCAGTTCGGGGGCTAGCACACCGGTCCGAGCACGAGGCAGGCATGCTGCGCTGGCGTATCAGAAGCGCGCTCTATATCGACTTCGAGAACGTGCCCCTTCCCCCGGATGCGATCGCCAACTGGCTCGCTTGGCTCGAGGACGGCGCGTTCGAGGCCTCTGGCCACCGCCGCCATTTCCTGCAGAAGCGCGTCTACTGGAACAGTCACGCCGAGCGCAACCGTGAGCTGTTCCAGAGACATGGCTTCTCGGCCGTTCTGGTCGGCAAGTTCGCAGGCCTGAAGAATGGCGCCGATATCCGGATGGCCATGGATGTGGTCGAGACGACCTATACGCGCGCCGAGATCGACGAGGTCATCCTGTTGACGGGCGACAGCGACTTCGTGCCGGAGCTGGAGCGCCAGAACCACACGGCCAAGCGCTCGGCGATCGTGGTGACGGAGCACCGGCCGACTATT